>CACXYG010000035.1 GCA_902771745.1 uncultured Erysipelotrichaceae bacterium
CCACCTCTTTTATCGTCCGCGATCATGACCGCACGGCCATCCTTGGCCCTAACGGCACTGGTAAATCAACCCTCATCAAGATGATCCTTGGCAAAGAGGATGTCAGCGGTGGTAACATCATCTTCTCCAAAAACGTTTCTATCGGTTATCTGTCTCAAGATGTCATCGAAAATCCCGAACATACACTTTATGAAGAAGCGTTATCGGTATTTCAGGACCTGATCGCGCAGGAAAGCAAGATCAAAGAACTTGCTCATGAGATTTCTCTTCATCCGGAAAATATCGCCCTTTTAAATGACTATTCCCGTCTTCAGACGGCCTTTGAAAGCAAGGATGGTTATAACTTCCGTTATAAGATTTCGATGATCTTGAACATGTTTTCTTTCTCGAAGGCTGATTATGATAGAAGAATTTCTACCTTCTCCGGTGGTGAGAAGACTCGTGTTGCTTTTGCAAAGCTTCTTTTATTGAATCCTGATATCTTGATTTTAGACGAACCAACAAACCATCTTGATATTATCTCTATCGAATGGTTAGAAGATTATTTACGTTCTTATCAGGGTGCAGTCTTATTTGTATCTCACGATATCACGTTTGTTAAGCATCTTGCTGACCACATCTTAGACATCGATAATAAGGTTTATACGATGTATAACTGCACTTATGATAACTTCGCCATCGAAAAGAAGAACAGATACGAAAACCTGCTTGCTCAGTTCAAGGCTCAGGAAGAAGAAAAAGCCAAATTAGAACGCTTTATCACCTTCTATATGCCAAAGCCTCGCTTTGCTTCTCGTGCTCATGATAGAGAGAAGAAGTTAGCAAGATTAGAAGCTAGCTCCATCAATGACCCAAGTAAACAAAAGAGCCGTTCTTTATCCATCGGCTTAAAAGGTGAAATCAGAGAAGGAAAGAAACTTCTTGATTTCAACAATGTGGCTGTCGGTTATGATTCTCCTTTGATTTCTGATATCAACTTCACCCTTTTTGGCAGAGATCATCTCGCCGTCATGGGTGCCAATGGTATTGGCAAATCCACGTTTGGCAAAGTTCTCTTAAATGAACTCAAACCATATACGGGTGACATTCGTCGTTACTTCCATATGAGCATGGGTGTCTTAAAGCAGGATATCCGTTCTTATCAGTCCGATGAAACCTTGTTCCAACACTTCCGCAACCTTTATCCAAGAATGGATAACCAGGAGATTTATAACGGCCTTGCTCGTTATGCCTTCACCTATGAAGAAGCCAACGAGAAGAGACTTTGCGATCTTTCCGGTGGTGAGCTGATGAGAGTGGAGATTCTTCATCTCTCTTTAGAAGACTATGATTTGCTACTCTTAGACGAACCGACCAACCATTTAGACATGCTTTCCATATCAGAACTCATCGATGCTTTAAATGATTATGAAGGTACTCTAGTCATCATCTCTCATGACCGTGACTTCATCGACAAGACCTGTAACAAGCTTTTATATCTCTATCATGGCAAAGGCTATTACTATGAAGGACCATATTCCTCCTTCAAGGAAAAAGAACTCATCAAGATCATGAATGAGGAAAGAGAAGCCTTAGAGATGGAAAATCTTCAGAAAAAAGAAGAAAAGCAGGCTGCTTTAGTTCAAAAGAAGATAGAAACCCCTGTCAAGAAGACAAGACTGACCAGAGAATCTCCAGAGAAGATCATGGAGAAGATCGATAGAGCAGAAAAGAAGAAAAAGGAATTAACTGATTCCATTACATCTTCCGATTATTATGAAAGTTTTGTAGGAAACATTGCAGCCTATGTTGAAGATGAAACAGATCGAAAATGAGATTGCTAAGTTAGATGCCACTCTTGAAAAACTCTATGCGGATTTAGATTTGGCGATGTAAAATCGCTAAATTTGTTCGTATGTAAACATTTTCAGCGAGAAAAATATTTATTTATTATAATCAAGTATTTATAATATATCAGTTTGTTTTTATATTGCTTTTTGTTAAGGAGATTTTGTTTATGAACGATAAAATCAGAAATGTAGCTATCATCGCTCACGTCGACCACGGTAAGACTACGCTTGTCGATGCTCTTTTACAGTGTTCCGGTACCTTCCGTGAAAACGAAAAGGTCATGGTCAGAGCCATGGACTCCAACCCACTTGAACACGAAAGAGGTATCACCATCCTAGCCAAGACCACGGCTATCGAATACAAGGATACCAAGATCAACATCGTTGATACTCCTGGCCACGCCGATTTCTCCGGTGAAGTCGAACGTATCATGAACATGGTCGATGGTGTCTGCTTGCTCATCGATGCTTTCGATGGACCAATGCCACAGACCAGATTCGTCTTAAAACAAGCGATCTCCTATCATCTTAAGACGGTTGTTGTCATCAACAAGGTCGATAGACCTGGTGCTGATCCAGAACGTGCTTTAAACGAAGTTTTAGAGCTCTTCATGGATTTAGGTGCTGATGATGAACAGCTTGAATTCCCAGTGGTCTACACCTCCGCTTTAAACAAGACCTCTTCCTACTCTGAAAAGGTGGAAGATCAGGCTCCAGGTATGGATCCACTCTTTGATACCATCTTAAAGACCATCCCAGCTCCAACTGGTGATGAAAAAGAACCATTACAGTTCCAGCCATCCTTACTCGACTACAACAGATATGTCGGTAGAATCGGTATCGGTAGAATCGATAGAGGTTCCATCAAGATTGGTGATGCTCTCACCTGTGTCAGAATCGATGGTTCCACTACCAACTTCAAGGTTGCTAAGTTATTCTCCTATCATGGACTTGATAGAGTCGAAGTTGATGAAGCGGTCGCTGGTGATATCTGCGGTATCTCCGGTTTAGCCGACATCATGGTCGGTGAAACTGTCTGCCCACCAGATCACTTAGAAGCTCTTCCACCACTTCGTATCGATGAACCAACCATGCGTATGAACTTCGCCGCCAACGCTTCTCCATTCAGCGGTAATGAAGGTACGCTTTTAACCGCTCAGAAGATTCAGGATAGACTTTATGAAGAATCTCAGAGAGACGTCTCTATGAGATTTGATATCGACCATACGGATCAGTCCTTTGTTGTCACTGGCCGTGGTGAACTCCATCTCTCCGTCTTGATTGAAACCATGAGACGTGAAGGCTTTGAATTACAGGTCAGTAAGCCACAGGTTATCTTAAAGGAAATCGATGGCGTCGAATGTGAACCATTCGAAGACTTACAGATTGATGTACCAGATGAATATGCTGGTGCCATCATGCAGCTTGTCGGTAACCGTTGTGCAGAAACCATCAACATGACTTCTGACAATGGCCAGACCAGACTCATCTATGTCATCCCATCTCGTGGCTTGATCTCCTTCATGAACCAGTTCATGACCCTCACCAAGGGTTATGGTATCATCAACCACTCCTTCAAGGAATATCGTCCAAAGATCAACCGTCCAATCGGTCAGAGAAGCAGCGGTGTCTTAGTTGCCACCGATGCTGGTAAGACTACTGCCTACGCCTTAAAGGATACCGAAGAACGCGGTAGCATGTTCATCGGTCCTGGCGTCGATGTCTATGAAGGTATGATCGTCGGTGAAAACAAGTATAACAGCGATTTGGCTGTCAACGTCGTCAAGACCAAGTCTTTAGGTAACCAGCGTTCTGCCAACAAGGATGTCACGGTTGTCTTGAAGTCTCCAAGAAAGATGTCCTTGGAAAACTGCCTTGACTACATCAACTCTGATGAACTTTGTGAAATCACTCCTAAGTCCATCCGTATGAGAAAGAGGATTCTCAACACGGCTGAACGTAAGAAGTACGAAGCCCATCATCCAGAAGAATTCCAGAGATAAAAATGGAGTTATCCACTCACAACGAAAATACTGTGAGAGGATAACTCTTTCTTTTATGTCAATTTGAACAGTAGACAAAGAAAAAGCAGGAACCGAAGTTCCTGCAATTTTTAGCTTTATGATTAGGAAGCCAAGACAAGATGATTGAAGAGAAGAACCCAGACCAAGTCCAACCAACCGAAGACTGGAATGATGATACCGAAGACTAAGCCGAGAATGTTGCCGAGAGTTGGTTTCTCTAAGACAGCGGTGACACGGACAAAGATTTCGACGACCCAGTTGACGACTGGAATGAGGAGAAGGATGATCTGAACTAATCTAGACTGTTTGTTAAACCAAGTCATTAATAAATACCTCCAAGTACTCTATAACAATTATAGCGAAAAAATGTCTAATAATGGTAGAGTTTTTAACTTAAAGTTTCCTTAAATTTGAAATTTGAGGCATCGTTTCTTCAATCGTTAAGACTATTCGGTTCTCAAGGCGACGACAGGATCTTTTCTGGCAGCGCTTCTCGATGGGATGAAACCAGCGATAACCGTAAGGAGAATAGATATTAAGATGACAATCAAAGCGGATGGGATTGGTAAAGCAGCGATAGCACTGATGGTTGGGAAGTTGGCATGGATGATGGTATTTAAGACGAATTGGATGAGATAGGTGATCAAGATACCAAAGGTACCAGATAAGAAGCCGATGATGAAGGTTTCCGCGTTGAAGAGATGAGAGACATCCTTCTTTCTGCCACCAAGAGCGCGGATGACACCGATTTCCTTGATACGTTCCATAACAGAGACATAAGTGATGATACCGATCATGACCGTAGAGACAATCAAGGATAAGGCAGTGAAGGAGATTAAGGCAACAGAGATGATATCGATGATGCTGTTGACCATGGAGATGATGACGGAAAGATTATCCGTGTACTTGATTTCATCTCTGTCACTGGCTTTTAAGACTTTGCCATTGACGGTGATATCGTCTTTGCTGTTCCAAGTGTCCAGATAGTCGGTGACAAGATATTTATCATCGAAGGAAGTTGGATAGAAGCGGATGGAATTTGGTAAGGTTTCACCACCTAATTGACGAGAGGTGATCTTATTGACGGATCCACCACCGCCCATGAAGGCGGAGATAAGAGAGGTAAGGGAACTATCAGTGGTGCCTAAGTAAGCGTAGTTATCTTTGTAGATCTTACCTTCTAATTTGTAATCGTAATTGTAGTAGACACCCATACGGATACCGCGGTATTCACCGCTTTGTAAGGAACCAGCAGTTTTGCTGGTAATGGCATCTTCAGTGTCCCTGACATATTTGGTGATTTCAGATTCGGAGTTGTCTTTTAAGAATTTTTGAGTGAATTTTGGTGTGTAGAAGAAACCGGAGTCTAAGGAAGTGTATTGTCTGTTTTCCTTTGGCTTTAAGACGCCGACGACTTTTAATTCAACACCATTTTCCCAAGAGGTGTCTTCTTTATAGCTATACGTAAATGGACTAGTTGGATCACTCTGAGAAGTGTAGATAGAATCATTTGGATAATAGACAAATCTCTTATCCATCAATTTGGAGATGGCGTATTGTCTGTTTTCCTGGAAGGCGGCTTCACGTTCTTCATTCCAATGACTGTCGTGATTGCCGTCCTCATCGGTATTGTAGTGATAGACGACGTTGAGGAAATCTTCCTGAGAATAGTAACCAAGAAGGGTGAGCATGAAGTCAGTGATAGCCTCATTGTTATCAAGGACAATCATGATTTCGTCAGCTTCTTGGGCGATTTTACCATTGACGATATCGTATTGAGAAAGGAGATAATCAGAACTGTTGAGAGACTGAGAGAAGGTACCAGTGTAAGACTGAATCATAGAAGAATAGGAAGAGTAGTTGGCTTCGGTAAGCTTGGTATTCAAGATGGAAGTGGCGATAGAACGGATGGCGGATAAGGATAAGGTTTCGGTAAACTGCTCTGTGGAATCGCCAGGGACACTTGGGTTATCTCTGGTTTCGGCCGTGTAAATGTTGTTAGAGATATCAATGCCATAACGCATGACGACATCGCTAGAATACTTCTCTGGCATAGCGTTGATGAAATCGACGTATTCCTGCGTGATTTCGTTTTCAATCATGGCAGTACCCATGGTCTTAGCAGATTCGATTAATCTTTCGGTGACATAATCGACATTGACATAACCATCTTTCGCAGCTTCCATAACGATGTTAGACTGAGAAGAGGCGGACATATTGCTTAAGATACTGGATAAATCAAAGCTGGATTCGGAGACGGAAATCGGGTTGCCAGAGAGCATTTCATCCTGCATGGAGACGATGTAGTTGGTAACACCATCACGGATAGATAAGACCGCTGAGACACCAACGATACCGATACTGGCAGCGACGATGATCATGAAGGTACGTTTGGCTTTTGACCAGAGGTTCTTAGCGGAGAGCTTGAAAGCAGTCCACCAGCTCATCTTGGCCTTTTCATCTTCGATATTCTGCTTAGAGGAGACATGTGGTGGAATGGTCTCTACGATGTCATAGCCATCGTCATCTTTCTTCTTATTATTGGTATAACCGGATTGTTCTAAGTATCTGGATAAGTGAGCAGATTCACCATAGAAGCGATAATCTTCCTCTTTTAACTGATCAACCTGTTTTTCATCTTCCTTACTACCATATTTGATGTGTTTGACAATCTTACCACCAGTTCTTTCCATCTTCTCATCCTTATCGGAATAAGGATTGGAATCGTCTTGTAATTCACCATCTAAGAGTTTGACGATACGAGTGGAATACTTATAGGCAAGATCAGGGTTATGGGTGACCATGATAACCAGTCTTTCTTTACTGATTTCTTTGATCAAATCCATGATCTGAACGGAAGTGACACTATCCAAAGCACCGGTAGGTTCATCCGCTAAGAGGATTTCTGGTTCGTTGACCAAGGCTCTTGCAATAGCGACTCTCTGGCACTGACCACCAGAAAGCTGGTTTGGCATTTTACGATATAGATCTTTTAAGCCGACCTTGTCCAAGGCTTCTCTTGCACGTCTGGCACGTTCTTCTTTGGAGATGCCGCTGATGGTCAAGGCAAGTTCGACGTTATCCTGGATGTTTTCATGAGGGATGAGGTTATAGGACTGGAAGACAAAGCCGATACGATGGTTACGATAGATATCCCAATCGTGATCTTTATAATCCTTGGTGGATCTACCCTCGATGATCAAGTCGCCTGAGGTGTAGTGATCAAGGCCACCTAAGATATTCAATAAGGTCGTCTTACCACAACCCGAAGGACCGAGAATGGAAACAAATTCACTATAACGGAAGTTCAAGGTGATACCTTTTAAGGCATGCACACTGCTTCCCTTCATCTCATAATCTTTTTTGATATTGACAAGTTTAAGCATGAGCGGGTTCTCCTTTTTGATGTAACTTACATAATTTCAATAAAGTTGTTTTAAACTGATTCATCTCATCTTTTCCAATGGTTTCGTAAGCTTTAGCAATATTTAGAACAATGCAATGAATGGAATCATTACAAATTTTCTTGCCCAACTCTGTCAAAGAAACTTCGGTTATGCGTTTATCATCCTTGGGGTGTCTACGGATGATTTGTCCTTTTTCTTCCAAGGCTTTTAGTAGAGCGGCCATTCTTGCTGTCTTAATACTTAAGGCTGTGGATAATTCACCACTGGTGGATGTTCCCCCTTTGGCATCAAGAGCACCAAGAACAGAGATTTCTCCCATGTTTTTTGGCATGGAGCCAAACTGGAAGTTGTTGACGTTGGATTCGTAAAGCTCTTTGAGAAAGTCATAAGCTAAAGCGATATTTTCACTAGATACGTCCATGGTTTCCTCCTGTTTAGTAACACTATTTGATAATAGTATTAGGTAATAGTGTTAGATAATACGTCGGATATTATAGGCTCATAAAATATATTAGTCAATTGTTTTACATCTAAAATAAGGAAGAAATTCACTTTTGAGACAAAAGATAGTAAACTATTAAAGTCAAATATGAAAAAAGAATACCTTGGAATTGACTTGGGTAGTGAAAACACTGCCATCTATTCATCTCTTACTGGTTCTGTCATTTATTCAGAACCGACATGTATCACTCTTGACCGTTATACCAGAGAGGTCAAGGAGGTGGGCTTTTTAGCAAGCCGTGTTGCTGGTAAGACCCCTTATAACTTTGAGGTCATCTTCCCAGTCAGAGATGGTGTTGTGGTTGATGATGAGGCTTGCTATTTATATTTGTCTGAAGTCTTGAAATCTTTGAAAGTCTTCAATCGTAATAGACTTCCTGCTTTGGTCTTTGCTGTCCCTTCGGATTGCAGCAAGGTCAATCGTAAAGTCTTGATTGAACTTGGTAAGCAGTTAGGTACTAAGGAAATCTACATCGAATCCCAGGCTAAACTTGCTGCTTTGGGCGCTGGTAAGAATGTCTTTTCCCCAACGGCTACTATGATTTGTCATATCGGTAGTGGTGTATCGGATATCGCCTGTCTCTCGCTTGGTGAAATCGTCTCTGCTGCTTCTAGTTTTGTTGCTGGTAACTCCTTTAATGAAGCAATCCGCCGTTACATGATGCAAAAGCAGCACCTGGCTATCGGATTGAAGAGTGCTGAATATCTCAAGATGAGAATTGGTAATCTTTCCACTGTTCCAGAAAATAGATTAGCGGAAGTCAAAGGTAGAGATACCATCACTTCCTTACCATCAAGCATCGTTGTTTCTTCTGGTGAAATTAGAGCCTGTCTTGAACCTCTTGCCAATATGATTGGTTTAAAGATCACGGATGTCATCGCTTCTCTTCCACCAGAATTAGCCGCTGATTTAACGAAAAACGGTATCATCTTATCCGGTGGTGGATCACTTGTTGCTGGTATGAAAGATTATTTTGAAAACCTCTTATCCATTCCTGTCAGAGTGGTAGACAAACCTTTAGAAGTTATCAATGAAGGGTTTGCCGTTTACAACAAAGTTATCAATAAATAGGAGGATACTTACTTATGGTTACATTAATTGAATTAAAGAAGGCCAAGATGGTCGCCTTAAAGAATAAGGATACCAATGCTCAGAACGTCATGGGTGTTCTTATCGCCGCTTATCAGAAAGCGGAATCGGATAAGAAGGTCAAAGGCCAGGAAATGACGGATGCGGATATGGTCTCCATCCTCAACAAGGTCTTAAAAGAATTGGAAGATGAAAAGGCCATGTACGAAGGTGCTGGTAGAACTGAAGAAGCTAATAGCAGCCTTGCCCAGATGGAAATTGTCAAATCCTATATGCCAAAAATGATGTCTGAAGAAGAAGTCAGAAAAGTCATCGAAGGATTAGAAGATAAATCCATCAAGAACGTCATGCAGACCTTCAAGAGTCAGTACGCTGGCAAGGTCGATATGGGCCTTGTCTCTAAAGTCGCTAGAGAATACCAGGGTAAATAAGAAAACAGAACTTAAAAAACTTCCTTCGCAAGAAGGAAGTTTTTAATTACTTTATAATGTTTACAATCGGTGTTTCTTTTGCTTCTTGTCGACAGACAAGGAAGTGCAGTACTGTTGGAATCACTGTAAGAGCAAAGACACCGAGACAGACATAGATTTCCATGAAGGCGATGCTGATTAAGGGAATGAGACAAGAAGCGATGGAGAAGATAACAGCCCAGGCTTTTACTTTTTCTCTGAACTTCTTTAAGGTAGCTAAGAACAATACGACAAAGGAGACACCATAGAAGGCATAACCGACACCTCTTAATAAAGCGGTGAAGAAGCTTCTTGGACCATTGGTATCGACTAGAAATTCACCTGCGAACAGTTTTCTAAGTTCAACAAAGGCAAAGAAGATACCAAGAATAACAAGCACTACACCAAGGATTCTGATGATCCAGAAGGAAACTGGTTTTAATTTTTTCATGATTTGTTTCCTCCGATGACTTTGGTGGTAAATTCTTCCGTGACACAATCGGCAATTAATATACCAAGGTTACTTTTATCCTTGATTTGATCTAATATCCAAGGATTGATGCTTAACGATACGGAGTAGGAATAAGATGGTGGGAAAGCCGAGGTGAGATAACCGGATAAGAAGTTGAAATTTAACGAACTGGATTGATAAGCAAGTGCATCACTGATGGCTTTCTTCTTTTCATCTACGGTTTCAACTTTATATAGGTCTTGAATATGAATGCCATTTGGTAGATCAGTGATGACATTATCACCCCAACCTTTATAACAATCAACACCGATGCTGTTATTAGCATAACGAGAAAGTAAGATCATCTTTCCTCTGCATTCTCCTAAAGTAGAAGGCAAGTCTCTATTTAAAAGCATACGGTCTTCATCAGATAAACTCGCTTTTAGATAATCATCAAAATACGCAGGCTCTACTTTCAGTCTTTCTTTATCGACTCCTTCATTCTTGATTGAGAGGAGAATTGTCTCTCCTGGATGATTGGTTAAGAAAGTGTTACAGGTACTTAGGACTTCCTTAAAACTGACTCTTTCATCTACAGGACCGTGAATGATCTTTAAAGAACCATCATTGTTGGCTTGTAATCGGATATCAAGATAACGAACACCGATATTCAATTGAGAATCCAAAGTCAAATCCTGACATTTACCAACCGCATCTAAAAGACCATATCTTGCACCAGAGTCATGACTGCCGGGAATGGAGATATCCATCAGTTTCTTGTCATCCGAAAGATTCTTCATCCAGTCTGTAAGTTGACTCTTTTCCGTGACGTTATCATTCCAAGAAATAACCGAAACAGAAAACATACCCATTACAGCAATGGTTGCTAAGATTGCTGGCAGTGTTCCTTTTTTACTATTCATAATGGTTTCCTTTGTGCCTGTGTCTTTATTGTAATGTACTTTGTTAAGGAAAACTAGTCTTTTATAACGAAGTATTTCATTGACTTTATAGGTTTTATTCCATAAAATATACCTTGCTATTCCATGGGAGAATAGTTAAATGGCATAACTACGGTCTCCAAAACCGTTGTTGAGGGTTCGATTCCTTCTTCTCCCGCCATTCTAGTCTTATAATCTCTGATACAATGTCAGGGATTTTTTCTATTTTTGTTACTATTTATTAGGCTTTGGCTTTTCATTGATTTAACATGATAGATTTTTATCAAAAATAAATAGGAAATAATGGCAAAAATATTGAGAATATGGCAAAACATGGTACCGGTTATCTTTGTTAAGTTTGATGGAACTGATAAAACATCAATTTCTCAAAGAAGCGATTATGGTGATCAAAGTATTTTATTAAGCCTTCAAAGATTGAAAGAAAGATTGATTGCTGAAATCATATGTGTTACCGATACCACAGTGAGACCAAGAGTAGAAAAATATTTATATTATATTGACTGCGTTAATGAAGCTTTAGTAAATGCATATGTTCATAACGATTGGACTATTTCGTGAGGTCGCTAGATTCCCATACACAAAAATTCCTGAAAACTGACTAAAATCTAAGGCTATACAAGGAGGTCTTAGATTTTTTTATGGAATACAAGAAGTATGCAACCGAGCTTAGGGAGAAAGTCGTCTCCACCTATCTCTCTGGTGGGAAGTCCATCCGGCAGCTTGCTGCGGAATATGATATAAACATAAACACTGTCGGTGGCTGGATCCGGAGGAGCAAGGCTCTTGAAAAAGATAATGGGAGTCATTCCCTTGTGGACATATCTGAAATCATCAGCAATGCTCATGATGTGCCAAAAGAAACCGCTAATGGAACAATCACATTCCGGATGAACTCATTCGAGTTCGAGATAGGTCTGAATCAGCTCGGTGTCTTTCTGGAGGAAGTGAAGAATGCTGGAAGAAAATAGCAGAAAGGTCT
>CACXYG010000036.1:0-9913 GCA_902771745.1 uncultured Erysipelotrichaceae bacterium
GCGACAGATTGGGAGAATGCGCAAAAGGGTAGGGGAGAAGTGGGCTTTTCGGGAGTGGAAAATGAGGGCGAAAAGAGCAAACTGCGACAAATTTGGGAAAAGATTCGGGGCTAAAGTGCTTAAATTGTTGTCATTTAGCAAGATATCACTAAGTGTTTGTTAAAATTCAAAATGCTAAACGATTGATTTTCAGTTGATATTTTTTCAAGGCTGAAAGTATTCCTTTAAGAAATCCGGCAGGAGAATCCGGTTACTCGAGTTCGAATGCGCCGGTGTAGAGCTGGTAATACGTGCCCTTCTTCGCGATCAGTTCATCGTGAGTACCGCGCTCGATGATCTTGCCGTGGTCAAGAACCATGATGACATCAGAATTCTTGATGGTTGATAAACGATGAGCGATGACAAAGACCGTTCTACCTTCCATGATGGCATCCATACCTTTGGTAACCATAGCCTCGGTTCTGGAGTCGATAGAAGAAGTCGCTTCATCAAGAATGAGGACTGGTGGGTTAGCAATAGCAACTCTAGCGATAGCAAGAAGCTGTCTTTGACCTTGAGACAAGGAGGCACCACCATTCTTCAAAACGGTGTTGTAGCCTTCTGGTAACTGCTGAATGAAGGTATCAGCATTAGCAAGTTTAGCGGCTTTGTAGACTTCTTCATCACTGGCATCGAGTTTACCGTAACGGATGTTTTCCATGACGGTACCGGTGAAGAGTTTGGTATCCTGGAAAACCATACCTAAGGAACGTCGTAAGTCCGCTTTCTTGATCTTGTTGATGTTGATGTCATCATATCTGATCTTACCATCGGCAATATCATAAAAACGATTTAGCAAATTGGTAATAGTGGTCTTGCCAGCGCCAGTTGGACCGACAAAGGCGATTTTCTGACCAGGTTCGGCATAGACGGTGATATCGTGAAGAACAATCTTGTTTGGCACATAACCAAAGTCAACACCATTGACATTGATCTTACCCTTTAACCAGGTATAAGTGGTTTGAGAGCCATCTGTATGTGGATGTTTCCAAGCCCATTTACCCGTGTGTTCACTAACCTCGACTGGATTGCCGTTTTCATCTTCTCTGGCGTTAACCAGTTCAACATAGCCTTCATCAATTTCCACAGGTTCATCCGTCATAGCAAAGATTCTAGAAGCACCAGCAAGAGCCATGGTGACCGTGTTAAGCTGCATAGCCATCTGGCCAATTGGCTGAGTGAAGGATTTTGAATACAGCAAGAAGGAAGTGATGAGACCCATCGAATAGATATGACCCGAGAGCAAATCACTAAAGCCAAGACCTTTAACTCCATTGATGACAAACAAACCACCAATCAAAGCAATCAAGGCATATTGTAAATTGCCAAGCTGATTGACCGCTGGCATCAAGATATTGGCATAGCGGTTAGCCTGAACAGATTGCGTGAAGAGTTCTTCATTGTGTTTCTTGAACTCTTCCACATTCTTCTTCTCATAATTGAAGACTTTGACCACCTTCTGACCGGAGATCATCTCTTCGATGTAACCATTGGTACGACCAAGTTCCATCTGCATCTTAATGAAGTGTCTTCCCGAACGAGAAGCAAAGAACTTCGTCAAGAAGAACATCAAGACACCGACCAAGAGAACGACAATGGCAAGGTAGAAATCAGTAAACAGCATGATAACAAAAGCAGCAAACATCGTGACAATACTAGAAGTCATCATTGGAATACTTCTAGCCAACATTTCTCTTAAGGAGTCAACATCGTTGGTATAGACAGACATGACGTCACCATGGGTATGCTGATCAAAATAGGAAACAGGAAGATTCTGCATGTGATCAAATAAGTTATCACGGATTTCTTTCTGAATACCCTGAGCAATATAGGCCATGAAGAAGTTATAGGTATAAGAAGCAAGAATACCGATGATGAAGATACCACCAAGAACCATCAAGGATGGAACAAAACCGATGCCAAAGGTAGTGGAAGTGACATTGTTGAGCATATAGGTGTACGCATTGGTAGTCAAACCCGCCTCAAGAGCATCTAAGGAAGGCTGAATAAATTCATCAATCAAGATATTACCGACAAAGAAGGAGTTTGCTACACCAGCAAAAGCGACAACCATGATGGCGAAAGTGACAAGGAAGAAGTAGCCAGGATAATCTTTCATGATCATCATGAACAATCTCTTCAACGCACCTTTACGAGCACCCTTCATCACTTCAGGACGTTTATTCGTGGACATCGAAATCACCTCCTCCTAACTGAGATTCATACAGTTCTTTGTAAACAAGACAACGATTCATCAACTCATCATTGTTACCCATATCAACAATCTTGCCACCAGCTTCTAAAACAAGAATGGTGTCACAATCCTTGATGGACAAGACACGCTGAGCAATGATAAACTTCGTAACTTCTGGCTTGGTTGTGGATAATCCCTGACGGATTAAAGAGTCCGTATGAGTATCACAAGCAGAAGTAGAGTCATCTAAAATCAAGATTTTTGGATTCTTCAACAAGGCTCTGGCGATACAGAGTCTTTGTTTCTGACCACCCGAGACATTAGTACCGCCTTCCGTGATCATGGTATCTAAACCTTCTGGGAAGTTATGTAAGAACTCACTTGCCTGAGCAAGGTCACAAGCCTTCCAGATTTCTTCATCAGTGGCTTCCAAGTTACCCCATTTGAGGTTATCTCTGATAGTACCAGTGAATAAGACGTTTTTCTGTAAGACAACAGCGACAGCATCACGTAATGTCTTGATGTCATAATCTTTAACATCAACACCACCGATACATACACTACCCTCACTAACATCATATAAACGAGCCATCAAGGAGACAAGCGAAGACTTAGAAGAGCCAGTTGGGCCAATAACGCCGATTGTCTGACCCCGTTTGAAATGTAAATCAACATCTTTCAAGACATATTTATTACCGACATAACCAAAGGAAACATGGTTGTAATCAACATCACCATTTTTCACTTCCATGACTGGGTTCTCTTTGTTCTTGATGTCAGGTTCTTCCTTGATGATTTCAACAATACGCTCGGCAGAGTTTCTTGCAATAGTAATCATGACATAAACCATGGAAACCATCATCAATGACATTAAAATCATCATGACATAAGTAAACAAGGAAGCTAAGGAATTTGGCGAAAGAATTGTCGTCTCAACAATATGAGTTTCTGGATTGACCTGAGCACCAGAAGTAATCAACCAAGAACCGAGGATGGAAATCAAAATCATAGCAGCCCAGATAGCAAGGTTCATGACTGGGTTATTGAAAGAAAGGATTCTTTCAACCTTGATATAGTTGGTATAGATGCTATCTGAAACCGTATTGAAAGCCTTAGTATGGAACTCCTTACGGTCAAAGGATTTAACAACACGAATACCATCCACGTCTTCTTCGACAGATTCGTTAAGTTCATCATAAGTATTGAAGATCTTGACGAACAACTTATGAGCGCGAGAAGCGATAAATAATAAAATGAACAACAAGACAGGAACAATGATCAAGAAGATCCAGGCAAGCTGAGGTGCCATGATGAAGCACATGACCATAGAGAAGATCATCATGAATGGAGCACGAATGACTGTTCTGATGATCATCATAAAGGAGAACTGAACATTGGTGACATCGGTTGTCGTTCTGGTGACAATAGATGCAGGAGAGAACTTGTCGATGTTCTTAAAGGAATACTCCTGAATCTTCTCAAACATCGCCTGACGAAGATTCTTACCAAAACCTGCAGCCGCACTACTGGCCCAATAGCCAGCCATAATACCAGCAACAGCAGCTAATATAGCCATACTGGCCATGATAGAGGACCATAAGAGAATTCCTCCCATGTCATTTTTTCCGATGGCTGCCATCAAGAACTGAATGAAGAAGGCAATCAAGATTTCCAAAGCCGATTCGACAAAGACAATCGACCAAGTCAGGAAGACATCTTTCTTGTACTGCTTTACCTGTTTAGCTAGTTCTGGAATGGTGTGGAATTTTTTAGATAATTTATTTTCCATAACTGACCTCACTTTCTTTCGATAGAAACGTTATTTCTCATCTTTTCTAATAAATAAGTCAACTGGGTTCTTTCTTCTGGGGTGAAACCCTCTTCACAGATACGGGTGATATCTTCAAAGCAAGAACAGAACTCATCAATCGTTGCATGACCTTTGCTGGTCAACTCAATCGTCTTAGCTCTCTTATCACTCTCTTTTTCCTGCATTGCAATCAACCCTTTCTTGACCATCGACGTCAACGTCTGAGACGTGGTCGCCTTGGACAAATTGGTAAACTGCATGATATCTTTTGCACAGACAGGATGACCGGCACGATAGATAAACTTCAAGGTCATACCTTCCATCGCCGTGATGTTGCAAGGGTTATTCTTGCTTAAGAAGTACGAGATGAAGTTATCAATACAGGTAGCGGTCATGTGGATCTGAGCACCTAACGGTTTTCTTTCTTCCATAGTTAGCCTCCGAATTGTTCGCATTCAAACGATATAAATGATAGCACAATAAAAGAAAGAAAAAAGAAGAAAGCCTTTTCAATTGTTTGATTGCGAACAAAATTACATTTGTAAACAATTTAAAAAGCCCTCTTCTTTGGCAAAGAGGGCCATAAAATCGATGTTTTAGATTAAATTAATGAGCTTTGCCGTAAGAGTGATCTCTGGCTAATTCTTCATGAAGTTCGGCATCAACAGCATCCAAGTCATCCTGGGTGATGGCACGCTTGGATGGTTCCGCCTTCTTGGAAGGTTCATCTTTGGCGGTGGTCTTCATCTGAGAGACAGTTTCCGTGACGGCAGCAGCCATGGTGGCAAGATTCTGAATATCAGATGGGATGATAAGCTTGGTAGCTTTACCATCAGCAACCTTGGCAAGAGCTTCATAAGAACGGATGGTCAAGACAGCCTGAGATGGGTTGGCTTCATTGATCATCTTCATACCTTCAGCTTCAGCCTTACGAACAAGAAGTTCACCATCGGCTTCGGCTTTTCTGACTTTGAGAATGGCTTCGGCCTGAGCTTCGGCTTTCTTGATGGCAGCCTGCTTTTCAGCTTCGGCGTTGAGGATAGCAGCTTCCTTATTACCTTCGGCGATGGTGATAGCAGAAGTCTTCTGACCTTCCGCAATCAAGATCTTTTCTCTCTTTTCACGTTCAGCTCTCATCTGCTTTTCCATAGCAGCCTGGATATCCTTTGGAGGAAGAATGTTCTTCACTTCAACACGGGTAACCTTGATACCCCATGGGTCGGTAGCATCATCAAGAATCTGTCTCATCTTGGTGTTGATGATATCACGAGAAGTCAAAGTGGCATCTAAATCGAGTTCACCGATGATGTTTCTTAAGGTAGTAGCGGATAAGGCTTCAATACCGACGATTGGGTTTTCAACACCATAAGTGAATAACTTTGGATCCGTGACAGTGAAGAAGACAACCGTATCAATCTGCATGGTGACGTTATCCTTGGTGATAACTGGTTGTGGTGGGAAATCATAGATCTGTTCCTTCATAGAGACTTTCTTCTGAACTCTATCGATGAATGGAACAAGAACGTGGATACCAGTATCCCAAGTAGTTAAATATCTACCCAAACGTTCAATGACGAATTTGTCTGTCTGATTGACAATCTTGATATGAGAAATCAAGACGGCTAAGAGTAAAAATACGACAACACTAACAATTACAATTGCAACAATAGCTCCGGGTTCCATTTTATTACCTCCTTAATGGATATACTCCTTTACGACAAGTTTATTACCGTTGACAGCAACGACTTCGACAACCGTCTCTTCTAGAATCTCATCAGCATCTGCCATCTTCATAGCCGTCCAGATGACGCCGTTGATCTTGACTTCACCGTTATCTAATTCGGTGATCTTCTTGATCACTTTGCCTTTCTTACCGATGATTTCATCGATATTGGTCTGACTTTTATTACGGAAGAGTAGTTTCTTTGCTAATGGTCTTAAGGCGATAAGACTGATGATTGTTACCGCGAAGAAGACAAGAATCTCGACCCATAATGGTGTTCCAGGAATGTAGGTGACACCCAAAGCGACAAGGGCACCAATACAGAACCAGACAGAAACTAACATATCGGTGGAGATTTCAACAATCAGTGCTAGAACAAAGACAGAGAGCCATACAATTAACATGATGGTGTTCTGATCCATACTAGGCCACCTCCTTCCTCAAATCAATCATTAACATATCATTTTTATCATCATATGTACATGAAAACTTTTTTACACCATTTTTAAAATCATATCCTAGTAAATCCGATACGACGTTGACAAATTCGGTGGATGAAATTCTCGTGTAAGTTTTTCCGCCCGAAAGAACAAAAATCGATCCTTCCTCATAGAGGTGAGAATCATATTGACTCTTGGTCAAAGGACGAACAGCAATCAACTTCTCTTCTTCATCAATGCCGACCATCGCAGCATAAGCATGGCTGATCTTATCTAGTCCTGGTTTATTGATGGTGATGTTGGTCGGATAAATCGTCGCCATCATTTTCTTATCATTCTTGTTAAACCATTGAATCATAAGAATCCTCCTTTCTACGACAATATAATACAATTTAATTCAAGAAAATTCAAGAGGATTTTTATAAATGCAAAAAAGACGGTTTTGGCACCGTCTTTTACTTCATTTCGTTTAAATCTCCAAAGAAATCGACCGCTTCTTTCTTTTTCATCTGGCGTGAGCGGATTCTTCGCCAGTTGATAAATCCATAAATATCATTGATCAAGAAGACGGCAAAGTTGATAACCATAGATAAGTAGGCTACATCATTTTGAAGTTGCAATGACCATAAGATGACTAAGACGATATCATTGGCCGCATACATCAAGGCATAATAAGGAGAACGGATGATGGATAATCCACAAGCGACAAAGGAGGTGAAGATGGAGATGGTTGCCCAAACGAGATTTGGTGTCTCTAGATAGGCAAGTAAGAAATAGAATCCAAAGGTAACTAGACCACCGAGAACAAATACAATCACATATTTATAAAAAGGATTATGAGCAACTTCTACTTCCTTCTTATCATCAAAAGGATGTTTTAACCATGTAATCAAAGCAATTAAGGCTAATGGTCCTGTCATACCCGCATAGGTGATAAGTTCACTATAGTAATGTGTCTGGAAAGAGACAATGCCATAAAGGACAGAAAAGACAATGGTCAATATATGAGTTAGGAAATGACCTTTGGCTAAAAAGATCAAGGAGGTTGCACCGATCAAGGAAGCGATAAAGGAAATCACATCTCCAGGAAAGATGATATATAAGGTGATGATGGTGGTAATAGAGACAAACCACAAAGCTTTCTCAAACCACGAAAAATAGTGCCAGAGCTTTTTCATAGAAATCATTCTATCAAAAAACGCTGTCACTATAACATACCTGGAAGTGAAATTCACTCCTTACATACACACGAGCACCTATCGCTAGATACCACTTAAAGTATAGTATCTATCGATAGTTTTTCTTTGTGCATATGTGTTCCATGTTGTGTATATTTGTTCCTAAGACTAGGATTTCTTCTCTCGGGAGAGATGGGAGATCAATTTGACAAGGAAATAGATACCCCAACCAAGAGCAAAACAAGAAGTGATGACGATTGAAACTAAAGGAAGGAAGATTACATTCGGGTCATTGACAAACTGTATCATGGTCTCAAAGAAAGACGTCCACATGCTAGCCGTAGCCTCCGAAAAGGTATAACCATATCTTCCCATCAGGGTGAATTTCAAAATAGCCATGAATAAGACAATTATCATCACCACAATGGTAGCGATCAAAGCAAAGTAGAACATGCCTTTTGAGAACGACTCTTTCTTGGCTTTCTCAACAGTGAGATATTCGTCAATCTTGGCAATCATCTTATAGGTATCTAAAGGATCTTTGTTGTTATTGTTAGCATCTTCTTTCTTATCCATGCCAGAAGAGATCAAAGAGTTGATATCCAAAGAATAAAACTCACAGAGTTTCATCAAGATTTCCGCATTTGGTATTCTCTCCCCGGATTCATAATATGCAAGGGTACGACGAGAAAGACCGACCTCATTAGCAACCGCTTCTTGTGATAATCCTTTTTCCGCTCTGCTTTTCTTTAATTGTTCAGCAATGGTCATAATCGTTTTCCTTTATTTGAATTACTTTAGAAGTTCGTCTAAAGGAAGTATATCATTAACCAGACTTCTTTTCTATGAAGATTAGATAACTAAAGATAAAGCAAATAAAGCAATGGTGATGGTAGGAAGAGAAATCATCACACCATATTTGATGAAATCTAAAAAGGTATACTTGATATTCTGTTTGGCTAAAAGGTTGGTAAACATGATGCCAGCAAGAGCACCGATCGGCGTTAAGAAAGCACCGATATTGGAACCGATGATACTTGCATATACCGCACCTTCCGTTAAATGAGGAATACTAGCATAAAAGACACTCATAGGAATGTTATTGATCAGATTACAGACTAAGAAAGAGGAATAACCATACTTATAGATTTCTACTCCGGTTCCTAAAAAATAATAAATCTCTTCCGTAACACCAGAGATTCTCAATCCTTCGACAATGACAAACATCGATAAGACAAAGAAGATCAGTTCATAGGGTAAACGTTTGATGGTACTACCTAAGTCTTTTGGCTTTTGTCTTTGAATCAAAGATTTTACAAGATTGATCAAGATTAAAGATAAAGCGCAGATCAAAGAGATGAGATACATCTCCATATGGATATAAGAGGAGATGACTAAGAAGATTAAACAAACAGCTAGATGACCAACACCGATAAAAAGATCAAACTTGGATTCGATACGATATTCTTCTTCCGTGACAATCATGCTCTTCTTTAATGATCGACGGAAGATCAGTAACAATAAGATGATTTCCATCACACCAGCAGCCAAAGTTGGTAAAGCCATCACCTGTAAATAAGAGATGAAGTCGATATGATAACTCGTAGCAAGATAGATATTGGTAGGATTGCCGATAATCAACATCATGCTCCATGTGTTGGCTCCGACAAAACAAGCGACCAGATAAGGAATCGGATTGATGTTGGCATTCTTACAAAAATAACAAATAAAAGGAATAAAGGTTAAAATGACAATATCATTGGAAGTAAAGATGGTTAAAACAGAAGCAAACAAATAAAGGATGAAGAATAAGGAAAACTGAGACTTCTTAGCAAATTTAGTGGATTTACAAGCCAGATATTTAAAGAACCCAACTTCATCAAGGTAGATAGAGATGATAGTCATCGAGAAGAACAAAACGAGAATCTTGATGGGATTGACACTATCGGCACTGACCATCGCCTTATAGATATCAGTAAAGTTCACCACCCCTAAAAGCAACATAAAAATCGCCCCTGAAATAGAGACGACAATATAAGTGCTGAGTGAGAATTTTCCAATCTTGATCTTAGGGAAGAAGATAATCGAAACTATCAATAAGATGCAGGTGATTCCTGCAACAATAATCGCTTTTAACATAGTAAGAAAAAATCACGGAGATAATCATATCACTTAATTTTTGAAAGTAAATAAAAAGAAAACGGAATCATCATCTTACCCTTATAAGGCATGTTTATGATCAATTCCGCTTACTTTTTACTAGTTCTGAATACTCTTTTCAAACATCAATCTGGATGGATCTGGTTCGACTCTTTTAATATAGATCACACCACTTAAATGATAGTCGTTATCAGAGCATAACTTCTGCATAGGAATATTCTTTCTATGGGTATCGATCTTGATTGAAGGGATATGGTTCTCTTTAGCAAACTGTTCTGCATACTTCATCAAGGCATCACCCACTTTCTGATGATGATACTCACTTTTTACCGCGATACGATGGATGACTAAGTCTTTGGCGGTATAAGG
>CACXYG010000036.1:9947-13499 GCA_902771745.1 uncultured Erysipelotrichaceae bacterium
ATAGGCACCATAAAGGAAGCTGTTATGGATATCATCTAAAAGACTGTCGCGATTTGGATAACCATTCTGCCACTGCTTGGAAGTGCTCTTTAATAAGGCTCTTCCTTCTTCGATGATTTCCATAACGGAATCTATTTCATTTTCAGTTACTTTTCTAATTTCCATAAACTTACCTGCCTCTATATAATAAGAAAAGACATCTGTCTTTTGACAAATGCCTCTCTTTTACTCTAATTCTCGGTAGCCTATTATATAATTACCGCTCTTCTTTTCAAAGCGTTTTGAATAGTTAAGCGCTAACTGATTTCTTTCATGACATCGGATAGTTTGTCGGCAACAATCTTCTGATATTCAATCTCTTCTTGACGGACTGTGCCACGATAAGAATTCACTTCTTCTTCGTTAAGTGCTCTGGAAGTGATCCAGGTTAAATGAGATGCTGCTTTTTCTGTTTTTAAGGCGATCTGATAATAGCAAGGTCCAGAACATAAGACTTCTAAGGCTTTCTTCTCTTCGACCATACCAGAGGTCAGAATACCCCAGGTATCATAGATGGTATCATTGGCAATCGGTCCGATGATAACATCATATTCTTCAAGATAGTCATCTTTGAAATGACGATTGTTGAAGATGTATTCAAACCATTCTTCATCTCGTTCTAATCTTTTGATCTTCAAGCCTTCTTCTTCTAATTCATAGACATTCAAAACCGTTTCTTGTCCTGGTCTATACTTAGCCCACTTGGTAGAGAACTCTTTGTCCCAAGACGTGTAGAAACCCTGGCCAAAGTCCGCATTCTTTCTTCCATAATGCACATCTGGATTTTCGAGTTTGGCAAAACCGACATGATATAGTTTCATAATCATCTCCTCTATTTAAAATTCCTTGGATCGTCTTGCTCTGTTGATAAATGTACCTTTAATTTATCAATTAAAGTTGTTATTGTCAACATCACCTTATGGCAAGGAATAATCCATTAATAGAAATACCCTCTGACTCTTGATAGAGAACAGAGGGTAATATCACACTTAGTTCGTTTCTAAAGAATCCATGTATTCCTGGATGATTGGATAAGTCTTAAGATAAGGATCGGTAATCTCTTTGACTTCATTGTTGAATTCAAGAAGATTATTCTTTTCTACGCTATAAGGATTCCAGGTAGGAAGACCAGCAGAGTTAGGATCACCCGTCTTAGCAAAGTTCGACCAATAGGTGACCATCTTATCAGAAAGAAGAGCGTCACTTTCATCATAACGGACGGTGTGTTTATCTCTTCTGACATTACCATACGCGTAGATCAATTCGCCGGCATGGTAATTGCCATGATATTTATTTTCCTTGGTGAACTGATAAGAATAGACTTTGACACCAGCATCCAAAGCGATACGGCACCATTCATGATGAGGATTCATGAACCAGAAGACAGAGATGATTTCATTGAAGGTGGTAAAGGCATCTTCTTGAATCTCTTTTTCGTAGACTTTAACAAGTTTATCGGCGATATCCTGGTTGAAGTAAGCCGCTAATCTTTCCTGAATATTATCTTTGTTAGTAGGAGAGAACAAGAACTTAGGAACAACGAAGGCATCCGCTTCTTTGACGTTGAAACCATTCAAGAGGATCTCTTCATTGTTGTTCTTTTCCTGATAGACTTCATAGGGTTGCTTTTCTAAGACATAACCATCGACCATCACCTGCTGAGGGGCAAGAGAAGTCTTGACTAAGTCTTCGGCTTTGATCTTTCTCATCTCAGCAATGGTCGAACACTTATATTCATCCATGATCTTCTTATCGGCTTTATAAGCATAATCCACGCTTCTAAAAGTATGTGGTGGGTTCTTGATAGCCAGAGATGAGGATTCACCAATCGCTCTCTTAAATAAGCCTTTGGAAAGAGGAGAAGTACATAACGCAGAGACACAACTAGAACCAGCCGATTCACCAGCGATGGTGATGTTATTCTTATCACCATTGAAATACTCCGCATTCTTATTGACCCACTCTAAGGCCTTGATCTGATCTAATAAACCATAGTTACCAGTGGTATGATTTGGAGATTCGGCTTTTAATTCTTCATTAGCGAAGAAACCAAAGACACCCAAACGATAAGCGACATTGATAAAGATGACACCGTGTCTAGCCATCTCTTCCCCGTTGTAATCATCAAAACCAGTCGTTCCTGAAGTCAAAGAACCGCCGTGGATATAGAAGAGTATTGGTAAATTCTTTTCTTCGGTATGTGGTTTCCAGATATTTAAATAAAGACAATCTTCAGACATATCCTGTCTTGGCGTCATGTTGTAATCTGGATACCAGCCTTTGGCAGAGTAGATATCCACCAGAGAAGACATCACGGCATTACCATCCTTCTGCATGGCTCGAGGAGCAAAATATGAGCAGTCTTTCACACCATCCCAGTTTTCAGGATCCTGAGGTTCCTTCCATCTTAAATCACCAACCGGGGCTTTGGCATAAGGAATACCAGTATAGACTTCAACTTTCTGATCCTGACTATAAACACCTTTGATATCGCCATTGGCTAATGAAAGAACTTCGGTGGATATCGGAGAAGAGAAGTTGACTGCACTTTTTCTCTCGGTTGTCGGTCCAGATAAGGATACCAATAGCACTGTGACTAGAATGAAAGCGAAGGTTGGAATAGAGCGAAAAAGGAACTTTCTCTTTCTGAGTAAGAAACGAAACGTAGCACCAAGGGCTAAAGCAATCAGTTCTAAGATGAATAAAACAAGTGGGCCATTGGCAAGATCAAAATAAAATAAGACAAAAGCGAAAGCTAATAAAGTAAGTAACGGATAGAAAATCCAAAATAAAATACTGGTACGTTTGGCCATAAAATCCTCCTACAAATAGAGACATTAATATATTAATGAAGTTGATTAAAACTACAAAATGAAATGCTCAATTTAAGAAAGAATTTTCTTGGGTTATGCTTATCAAGGTTTTGTCTTAAAGAAAAATGTAAATGTTACTATTAACTGCAATTTGTTATTTTACACGTGTTAAAGTATAATATTAAGTATTACGAAAGGCGTGCGGTAAAAGGAATAATCTTTTTCACCTCATGAAGTTATAGTATGAACGAAATACCACACAGACAAAGCCGTAGGAAAATCATCAAGCATACCTGCTTTACAGCCAATATCGTTTATTTAGGACTCCATGTCCTCTATCTGATTCTCTTTTTGATAGCTCAACTACCAACCATGGTATATATCGATATCGCCTTCATCGCTATCTATCTATTTTGCTTCTATGTCCTAAAGAAAGCAAAATACTATATCTTTGCTTTAATCTGCGGTAATTCCTTCTATGTCTTTATCGCACTGGCAACCATCTTCCTTGGCTTTAACTCTGGCTTCCATCTGATCATCTTAGGTATGACTGCTGTATCCTTCTTCACCGCTTACTTCTCCGTTGTTCGCGATGTGAAAAATCCGCTAATCTGGTCTGGTATCTCGATCACCTTATATCTTGTTATCTACTTTGTTTCCAAGTTCGTTGCACCAACCTATCTCATCCCCTCTTGGTTAG
>CACXYG010000037.1 GCA_902771745.1 uncultured Erysipelotrichaceae bacterium
ACTCTTATGTCATCTAGATGATGATATCTGATGGTCTTTTGTCTTATAATAGTTTCCGCACCCATTGTTGTGGATTCCTTTCTGATATTGGTAGTATCTTGAATAGAATACCACGTATCACAAGGTGCGGAACCTATTGGGCTAGCCCAATAGGTTCTTTGTGTCATTGATAATTATCACTTCAGTTTACAATTAAGAGAGATTAACAATTTTGATTTTTGTCAACATTCGGCTGCTATATTTGTTACTTAAGTGTTAAAATATTTTAACAATAAAATTTTATGTACAAGTATATGTTGGAAGGAAAATGGGTATTATGACCGCAAGGAAATTAAAAATCAATTTCGAAAAGGATTCTCGTATCCCCACTTGCTTTGTTCACATTGTTACCGATGAAAAAGGAAAACCGATGGATTTCATCTTTGACGCCGTCAATGATTCCTTTTTAGATTTGTTCAAGACCACAAGGGAAACTTTGGTGGGAAAGAGATATCTTGAATGTATGGAAGATATCGACTTACAGTGGATTGTTGATGTCGCTGAAGTCGTCAAAACGAAGACAGGTATGGAGAAGAATTCCCACTTCCGTGAAAGTGATACTTTTGTCAAGGCTGTCTTCTCTCCGGGCAGTAAGAAGGGTACCTGTTCCATCTCTTATTTCAACGTTACCAATGAGTGTCGTGAACTTCGTTATTTAAAAGAGCGTGAGAAGATGCATACTCTCATGAGAGAGATTGGTCATATTCTCAACTTGGGTAAAGATTACAATGGTTCCATCATGCAGGTTCTGACGATGATTCAAAAATTCTTCTCTTGTGATCGTGTCTTCACTCTTCGTTACCAAGATAACAAATTAGAGACGGTCCACCACGTCAAAGGCAATAATGTCAAACTCATCGATGCACCAGAATCCTCATTAAGCCTAGATGATTTACTTGCTTTGAAGAAGTCTTTTGGAAATGACACAGAACATTTCTTTATTTCTCCTGAAATGATCAGTGAAATGACTGAGAGAGAAAAAGGCTTGTTCAGACAATTCGGCATTCGTGATTTCATCAGTGTCCCAATCAATATCGACGATAAAGATGTCGGCATTATTGCGATGACAAATTTCCGCCCTGAGAGAATTGATGATATTGTCGATGTTCTTATCCCAACAGCTCATATCATCTCTGGCAGATTGAAATGTTATCTCTTGGAAAGAAGTCTTGCCATCGGTAAAGATATTATCGAATAATCACTGCCCGCCTGTCGGGCAGTTTTTTGTTTCTCTAGACATGAAAAAAGCCCGATTTCTCGGGCAAATTTTCAACTGGTCGGAACGATGGGATTTGAACCCATGACCCCTTCCACCCCAAGGAAGTGCGCTACCAAGCTGCGCTACGTCCCGAACGCCTATTTGATAGGCTTAACAATTATAGTTGAATAGAGGGGGCTTTTCAATATCAATGAGAATGAATTTCTTTTAATAATTTATCGGCTTCTTCAGGAGAAATCTTACCTTCTGACAACATTTTCAAGACCATCTTCTGCATGTCAGCATCCGCATTAGCCATGATGGATTCTGCCTGGGTATGTTCCTTTTCTTCTCTCTTTTCTTCTGCTTGATAGATCTTGGCTTTTTCTTTGGCTTTGGCCATCACTTCTTTATATGGTTTATCCACAAACTTGAAGTAAGTGATATATAAAGAGACAAGAGCAATGACACTGAGGATAACCGTGATATAGTTAGGCCACTCGATGACGTGAGTTCCATCATCAAAGACACCCTGCATACCGGTAAATAAATAAGCGACTTCTAGAGATGCTGCTACACTAGCGATGATCAGATTGATCTTGTTGACGAGATGGAAGTTAAAGAGCATATCCATGAACAAGGCGAGAACGGAAAGAAGGAAGACCACGCTGTTTAACAAGATGACAAAGAGCGTGAATATCGCTGGAAGAACGGTCATCACATTTAGTTTGAGGGGTTCTCCTTCTAAAGTGACATTGCTATTTAAGGCTGTCATCTCTCCTAAAATGGAGTATTGAGAATGGGGTAGTAAGAAAAGTAAAAATAAAACCACGGAAAAGACTAATGAGATGACGACAGGGATGTAGTTTTCCTTACGCAGTTGTTTTGGCATAGTTCTATTTTACCTTTTATGACTTTTGGCTTCAATCTTTGCTTTTTCTTCTAGATACTGATCCCTCTTAAAGAGAATTTCCTGGGCGGCTTCTTCTGGAACCAATTGAGAAAGTTCTTCCATCTTGATGCCTTCTAAAGATTCCATGGTTGGATAGATATCTAAAAGCTTCTGTTTACGTTTATCACCGATACCTTTGATGTCATCATAGATGGTCTTAAAGACTGCCTTGGCTCTTTTACCACGGTGATAAGTGATCGCATAACGGTGGATTTCATCCTGCATTCTCATCAATAAGAAGAAGAGTGGTGAATTTCTCTCTAAGGGGATTTCTTCACCGGTATCCGCATTGATCAATGTATCCGTTTCATGCTTGTCATTCTTCTGAAGACCAGCAAGCGGAATATCGACACCCGTTTCTTCTTTGACCTCGAGACCAATTTGGCACTGGGTGTAACCACCATCCAAGATGATCAAATCCGGCATCTTTGCATTTTCTTCTTTTAATCTAGTGAAACGTCTTGTTAAAACTTCTCTCATAGAAGCCAAGTCGTCTTGTGGATTTGGTTGAGTGATTTTATATTTACGATATTGTTGAGGGGCTTTTTCGCCATTGATATACTTGACCATAGCACCGACTGGTTCATAACCCTGGGTATGAGAGTTATCATATAACTCAATATCAAGAGGTGTTTTTGTTAAACCGAGCTTATGCTGTAATTCTTCCAATAACTTCAAAACATTATCGGTCAGTCGGGCTGTCTGGAAATGCTGATCGAGCATCTGTTTGGAGTTCTCTAAAGCCATCGCCATCAAATCACGTTTTTTACCCCTGGTAGGAGAGATGACATTGAAGTCTAATGAATCAGTTAAGACTTCGGTGATATCTTTGGTTGGGACAATCAATTCTTTTGGATGGTCGGTATGTTTTTCATAGAACTGGACGATGATATCTTCTAAGAAGTCATTGATATCATCTTCTAATTCTTCGACATAGGTGTTCTTACCAAGTAGGACACCTTTACGATAAAGAAGGAAGACCACACAGATATAGCCTTCTCTGATAGAGTAACCGACAATATCTCTATTGACATGATCTGGGAAGATGATCTTCTGAGAAGAGGTGGTAACTTTGACCGCATCCAAAAGCTTTTTGTATTCGGCTGCTCTTTCAAACTCCATCTTGTCGGCATATTCTTTCATCTTCTTTTTTAACTGAGAAGTGACCGATTCGGTATCACCATTTAAAAACTTGGTGATATCACTGACCATCTGTTTATATTCTTCAGGTTCGACTTTACGAATACAAGGAGCAAGGCACTGGCCTAGATGATAATAAAGACATGGTTTATTAGGAATGGTCTTACACTTTCTTAAAGGATAGATCTTATTTAAAAGATCAATCATCTTAAAAGCATCGCTGCTATTCGGGAAAGGACCAAAATAGTAATATCCTTTCTCTTTATCAGAACGAGCGATTTTCAGATAAGGATCATCCTTCTTCTTTAAAGCGATATACGGATACATTCTATCGTCCATCAACATGATGTTGTATTTCGGATAGTATTTGTGAATCAAAGAGATCTCTAAAAGCAGTGCTTCCTTTTCCGAGTTGGTTTCAATGATATCAAAATCACGGATTTCCGCTACCATTCTGGCAACTTTGCCAACCTGGGGTCTGGTGAAGTACTGTTTGACTCTCTTTACTAAAGATTTTGCTTTTCCAACATAAATGATAGTTCCGTTTTCGTCCTTCATCTGATAGGAACCCGGAACATCGGGAAGAAGCGATATCTTTTGCTTTAAAATCGGATAATCTAAATAGGACATAGGTTATTTCAAATGAACGACTGTGGCTCCTAAACCACCTTCACCCTCGCCACCAAGGCGATAGTCTTTAACAAATTCTTTATGTTTTGCAAGATACTTCCAGACGGCATTCTTCAAGGCAAAGGTACCAGCGCCATGGACAATTCTGACATAAGTGAAGTTATGAACTCTGGCCGAATCCAAGAAGGAGACAACATCCCTCATAGCTTCATCGACATGTTTACCGATGACATTGCATTCTAAACCCTGAGATGGGGCTAAATCCAAGATGGCTCGATCGATAGAAGCGGTCTGTGTCTTCTTGACTTTGACATCCAAAACCGTCTTCTTTGGTCTCTTTAAACCAGTGACTTTACGGCGGAAGCGTAAGCCGTCCATATCGAGGACAACATCGTTCTTCTTGATCTCTAAAACAGTACCCTTACGATGGTCTTCATCTTCTAGGACTTCACCGATCTGAATATCTTTTAAGACTTCCGTTTTGGTATTCACCTGTAAGGATGTCTCTTCTTTTTCTTTTAATTTCTTCAATTCGCCTTTGGCCTGAGAAACATCAGAATAGGTAAGAGAAGAATCTTTCTTATTCTGGTTTTGTTCCCAGATCTGGTTGATTTCATCGATTCTCTGATCGACCAGACGCTGAACTTTGGCATCCGCCTTCATCTTGATGGAGTTCTTTTCTTCGTTTAAAGCGTCGATGGCTTTTTGTCTCTTTTCGATCATACGCTCTAAATCTTTACGAGCGTTATCAAGCTCTTTGGCCTTGCGCTCATTCATACTAGCCTGTTCGGTCAGTTTTTCCATCAAGGCATCCGTATCCTGATTGCTTCTCTGGTTCTGGAAGTCGATGGCATCTTTTAAGATGGATTCATCAAGACCCATCTGTCTAGCCAAAAGGATACCATAGGATTTACCAGTGGTATGAAGAAGTAAACGATATGTCGGTTTTAAACCAGTGGTGTTAAATTCCATAGCACCGGTAAGACATTTCTCATCGCTGGCCGCATAGATCTTCAAACCGTCAAAATGAGAAGTCAGTAAAGTGAAACAACCCTTCTTTTCAAAGAAGCGAAGCAAGCCGACACCTAAGGCTTCACCATCTTTTGGTGAAGTACCTTCACCGACTTCATCGATGATGACTAGAGATTTATCACTGGCTTCATCAGTGATGGTCTTGATACCGAGTAAATGAGAGGAGAAGGTAGAAAGATTATCCATGACGGACTGGTTATCACCGCCGAGGAAATAGACGTTATCCACATAAGGAATCTTGGCATCTAAAAGGCAAGGTACCATCAAGCCTAACTTATCCATCATGACGGCTAAGGCAGTGGCTTTGATGAAGATGGATTTACCACCGGCGTTTGGACCGGTGATGAGTAAGACCTTGGGTTCATTTTCACCACCTAAGGTGATAGAGTTCGCAACCACCTTTTTGGCCTTGAGCAATGGATGGAACAACTGATTTAAGGTCAATTCGTTATCGCTGAGTAGGGCGATACAGCCGTTATAGGAGTTACCATAACGGACTGCTCCAAGATAACGATCAAAGGTGAAGAGGATTTCATAATCTCTCTTTAAATATTTGATCTGTTTGCTGGCTTTCTGGGAAAGATCAGCAAGGACTTTCATGACTTCGGTGGCTTCTTCTTGCTCTAAAGAAGACATTTTATTTCTCAACTCCAAGACTTCATAAGGAACCATGTAGACAGTCTCACCGGTTGAGGAATAAGAGATGACACTGCCTTTGACATAGCCTTTGTTCGGTGTCTTGACGGCTAAGACTTCCTGGTCACCTTTTAAGGCGATAGAATCGCTGGCTAGATAAGAAGAATAGCGATTCTTATAGGTGTTCATGATGCTAGAAAGTTGTTTACGTAAGGAACGTAGGGCACTTCTGACATCTCTGAGTTTGACACTGGCGTTATCTGAGACAGTCATATCCTGTTCGATACAGGTGATGAGATCTCTTTTTAACTGGGTGACAGGGTTTAAGTCTAAGGCGTCATCGTTGAGATGATAGTACTGTTTTTTATCGTATAAAAGATCGTAGATATATTCGCTGGCGGATAATAAATCCGCAATCGAATATAATTCTGGGCATGATAAAACCGAGCCCTTGCTAAGAGAAGTAAAGACCGGGTCTAAATCCAACAGAGAAGGGATGGAGATTTCATGTCCATCGTGAAGAAATCTGGTGAATTCTTCTAAGTACTGATGAGATAGTTCAATCTCATTTTTGTCTTGCGCTAAATAAGTTTCTTGATTGAATTGATTCTTCAATCCCTGAAGGGCGAAATATCCTTTGAGATGAGAAATCACTTCATCAACTTCGTGGTTTAAATAATTTTCTTCCATAATGTAAATACAAGATATTATATCTCAAAGTCTTCTTCTTTTCTTAGAAAAGAATTCTTTCCTTGTTTTTGGTCTATTTGTTGTTGTTTTTTCTTTTTCCTGTTTGGTAATTACGTTATAATTGACGTATGACTTATGCCACTATCAAAGTAGATCTTGCCAAAGCCAGTGAGATCAAAGACTTCATCCACGCTACTGAAATCAATGATGAGAATCATCCGTATGATTTTTTTGATGGCAGTTATGAAAACGTGCATGTTCACGCCTATAAAAATAAGAAAGAAATATTCACAATCACCTTTACAGGTGAAGGCAATAGACCTGCCGAACTCGCTTCTTTCTTTGCGGAGAATGTCACAGTGAAAGAACATGCTAACACACTGGTAAAAAAAGCGGATAAGGCTTTTGAATGCTGGGAGGATTTTGGCCCTCAGATCGGCAGTGATGAAGTGGGTAAAGGTGACTTCTTTGGTCCTTTGATTGTGGTTGCCTGTTATGTCGATAAGAAAGATATCGAGTATCTTGAAAAACTCAAGATCAATGATTCTAAAAAGATGAAAGATGACTATATTCTAGAGATCGGACCATCCATCAAAAGAAGAATTAAGAACTATGTTGTCGCTGTCTCGGCTAACAAGTTATCCGTCATGAATGAGAATAACTTCAACATCGATAAGATTCTTTCACTATGTCATAACCATGCCCAGCGTGGTTTGATTGAGAAATATGATATTCCTTCTTTTGTCATCACGTATATCGATCAGTTCTTAGCGGAAGATAACTATAAACGTTATGTGGCGGACGACTTGATTGAAAACCCATTATATTTCCGTACCAAGGGTGAAACTTATTATCCAAGTGTCGCAGCTGCTAGTGTCATTGCCAGATACACTTTCTTAAAAGAGTGGCAGGCCATGGAAGATAAGTTCAAGACAAAGATACCAAAAGGCGCAGGTGCCCAGGTGGATACCGTCTTTGGTAGATTGAAGAATCAGTATGGTATTGACGCGGTCAATCCTTATATAAAAAGATTCTTTTCTAACTACAAAAAGAATGTCTAAACCCTTATAATAGTTTTACTGGAATGAAAGGAGGGATCGCATGAAAAAGAACTTCTTATTTGCCGCTTTATCTTTGGTCAGCAATTACTCCAAATATCAGGATGATAATACCAATATGAAGGGTATGGAGATTGAAAAGAACTCCGAGTTTATCATCTCTGGCACCTATTCTAACGTCAATAATTTCTGGGGATTAAATGTCACTGGTACTGGTACTGAAGACTACTTCTATACCTTCGATATGGATAACTATGGCAAAGTCGTCAGAAACGGTGAAGAGGTCGACTTTGAATCCATCAAGGCGGGTGATACCTTACGTGTCACTTATGATGGCTCGGTCTCCCTTGTCTATCCACCAAAGTTAAATAACGTCACCAAGATTGAAATCTTAGATGACGAAATCACTGAAGAAAAGAAATAACCAACCTCGTAATTAAATTACAAAGTTGGTTATTTTTTTATTTTGTTTTCTTTTTTATTTAACCATGGCATCGGCAATGGCGTGGATGAGAACGATGATTTCATCTTCGGTCATACCCGATAAGGCAAGACGGATAGAGTTTTCGGTCATTGGAACAACATACATATGTTTGGCCTTTAAGGTTTCATAGACATCGAAAGCGTGAGGAACTTTTAAGGTGATGAAGAAACCGGACTTGTATGGATAATGTTTGATGCCGACTTTATCCAATTCTTTGATCAAAGCGACGCTACGAGAGTATAAGACATCGCTGTTTCTTTCAATTTCAGCATCTAAAGAAGCGATGACGGATTTATCTTGTAAGAGAGTAGCAACCGCGTGCTGAGCAGCACCGACAGAGACGGAGTAAGTGCCTCTGGCCATCGCGGAGAAGGCGCGTTCAATCTCGGCTTTATTTTCGGCATTTGGACATAAGACAATCAAAGCGCCAAGTCTTAAACCATATAAGCAGAATAACTTGGAACAGGAGAAGCAGACAAGTGGTAAGAAGTCTGGCTTGGATTCGACAAGTTTATCAAATAAAGCAAGCTTGTGACCTGGATCGCGATAGAAGGAGAAGTAGGCGATATCAAATAAGACAGTGAGATAACCTTTTCTGCCTTCTTCGTTGAGAAGAGCAAATAATTCATCGTATTCTTTCTCGTCCATGCAATAGCCGGTTGGGTTCTGGCATGGGTCGTTGATGACAAGAAGAGCTCTGTGGCCTTGTTCTCTGGCCTTGGCGATGGTTTCTTTAATGGCAGTAAGATCGAGTTTACCTTCAGGAGTAAACATATTGTAGGTAGCAAAACCAGCGTGGGCTTTTTCCGCAACAAGCATGTAGTTGGTCCACATGACATCAGGGAGAAGAACGAGGTCTCCTTCTTCTAAAAAGCAATTAAAGGAGATGGAAATCGCACCAGTACCACCTAAGGTAGCACCGATGAAGGGGGTGTATAATTCATTGATTCTCGTCAACTTTTCACGGAAGACGTAATCCATAACAGCGTTAAGGTAGTCAGGATCACCGATTGAATTAGGATAGCCTAAGCTTTCTGTGATGTGTCCTGTCAAGGCATCGTTAATCAACTTGATGCTACCAAGTTTCTTATCTTCGTCTAAAAACGTACCGATCGAAGCGTTGATAACTTTATTACCAGCGGCCGCGTCTTTTTTCGCCATACCATTGATGGCGATAATGTCCGTCATAGGAACGCCTTTTCTACTTCTCTTAGCGACATATTCTTTCATAAATCTATACCTCCAAAAGAAAGACAAAATATTATATAGCATAGTCCTTACTTTATGCTACACGTGTCTTCAAATCTAATACACTTGTCTTTCGACTATATTTTGCTAAAAAATGTGAAATTTTTTTGTGGTTAGGAATACTCTAATATTTCTGTTTTGGGATTCTATAAGCGGTGCTTAATTGGAAAATTGGACGTCTTGGAAATCACCTTTGTGCTTTCAAAACAAGTCTCTAACACTGATAAACGTGACTAAATATCATTTAGCAACTTTAAAGAATGTAAAACGAGTGTTTTTATTTCTTTTATCAATAAAAATGTCATCATAAAGAAAATGACAGGGGTCATTGGATTGTAAAATCACAATGAAGGAAAAGACTGAAACAGGATTTTAGAGGAAGAAAAGCAAGGCTTTTTCATCAGGACAATCAAAAGAATACAGATCCACTTTTTTAGAAACTTCAGCATGATTTTTCATCATCTTCTTCACTTCAATAATTTATTCTTTTTTGAGGATAAATGAGTGTGAATTTTCTCAAGAAACGGTGATAGAAAAATGATTGAAAGAGTTTACAATTTTCACTTGTCTTTCTTTGAAAACACATGAGCGGAATGAAAACGAAAAAAATTGGAAAATGAAAAGAACTTCGGCCCTCTTCCGAAGTTCTTTTCAATACATAAGGAGATTCTATTTCGAGTGTGATTAGACACCGGAATAAGCAGAGAAACCGCCATCGATAGGAAGAACGACACCAGTGATGAAGCTGGCAGCCTTGCTATCAGATAAGAATAAGGTCGCACCTAACAACTCTTCTGGTTCACTGGAGAAGAAGCCTGGAGCGATGGCGTTGACACGGATACCTTCCTTGGCGAAGTGAGTAGCTAACCACTTGGTGAAGTTAGAGACACCGGCCTTGGCACTGGAATAAGCTGGGATCTTGGTAAGTGGAGTAAAGGCGTTCATGGAAGAGATATTCAAGACGGAGCAACCTTTTCTACCAAGCATATCGGCAGCAAAGACCTGGGTGGTAAGGAGAGTACCTAAGATATTGAGGTTGAAGACAAATTCGAAACCTTCTTCTTTTAAGTCGAAGAAAGTAACAGTATCTTCAGAGACCTTTGGAGCATAGAATTCATCGGTGGTGGAAGCCTTTGGAGAGTTTCCGCCAGCACCGTTGATGAGGATATCGCATGGACCAAGTTCAGCGACGATCTTGTCATGAGCGGCCTGTAAAGATTCTTTCTTTAAGACGTTGGCTTCATAAGCGCCAGCGATATAGCCATCTTTTTTGATTTCATCGACGACAGCCTGAGCGGCACCGAGATGTAAATCCATGACAGCAACCTTGGCACCACAGGCAGCTAAGGCCTTAGCCATAAGGGAGCATAAGACGCCACCGGCACCGGTGACAACAGCAACTTTACCGTTTAAATCGGTAGTGAATGGTAATTCATTAGCTTTCATTGTAATTTCCTCTTTTACTTTTTCATCTTTTCAGCGGCTTCGAATAAACCGTTGATGTAGGCACAACCAAGTGCTCTATCATATAAACCATAACCTGGCTTTTCATTTTCTCCGAAGATATTTCTGCCGTGGTCTGGTCTGACATAGCCATCAAAGCCATTGTCGACAAGGTTCTTGACAATCTGGAACATGTCTAAGGAACCAGCGTTGGAATAATGACCGACTTCGACAAAGGAATCCTTGTCATCGGTGTATAAGACATTACGTAAGTGAGCAAAGAAGACTCTGTTCTGCTTGGCGTACTTTTCCGCCATATGGGGGACATCGTTATGCTTACCAGCACCAAGAGAACCGGTGCATAAGGTTAAACCGTTGTGCTTGTTTGGAACGGCGGCAAGCATCTTGTCGATACTCTCTTCAGAGCAGATGATTCTTGGAAGACCGAAGACATCCCACGGTGGATCATCTGGATGGATAGCCATGTTGATATCGTACTGATCGCAGATATCCATGATGCTATTTAAGAAGTAGACAAGATTATCGAATAACTGTTCGTGAGAGATATTCTGATAAGTCTTTAATAAGTTCTGTAATTCTTCTGGGGAATAGGATTCATCCCAACCTGGAAGATGAAGATTCTTTGGATCGACTTTGGCAAAGTCATCCGCACTATAAGATAAGGAGTTAGAGAAGTCTGGGTTATCATGGTGCATATTGGTTCTCAACCAGTCAAAGACAGGCATGAAGTTATAGCAGACGCATTTGACACCGACTTCACCGCATAAAGCGAGATTCTTTCTGAAGGCAGCAATATGTTCATCTCTCTTTGGAGAACCCATCTTGATGTCTTCACTGACAGGAATGGATTCGATGACTTCCATGGCTAAACCATGTTTTTCAGCTTCGGCTTTGAGTTTTAATAAACTCTCTTTGTCCCAGATCTCACCTGGCTTCTTGTCATAGACAGAAGTGACAACAGAATACATGTTTGGAATCTGTTTGAGATAGGTTAACGGTATAGAATCATTCAAACCGTACCAACGAAATGATAATTTCATATTGCGTTTTCTCCTTGCAACGAGAATATTCTAGACGAGCCTTGGTAACGCTTCAATTGCAAATTTAAACATAATAGTTTGCAATTTCTCACTATTGGGGTATAATAGTGGTATGTTCACTTTCACATGTAAAAACGTAGATTTTGCCCATAAAATGGACTATGCATCCTCGCCGAATGATGAATATGGTAAACATATGCATCCTTTTTTAGAGATTCTCTTCTTTGTCACTGGTGACGCGGAATATACCGTCGAGAGTGAGAAGAGAAAATTAAGAAACAAAAAGAGTTTGTAAAGAAGTTTGAAC
>CACXYG010000038.1 GCA_902771745.1 uncultured Erysipelotrichaceae bacterium
GTGCGAAAGTCCGTTACAGGCAAAAGCTCTATATCCTTGACTTCAAGAGGGTATGTTCTTTTAGCTGCTTGGATGAAATCACGCCAGAGAGAAATCTTTCCATTGCTGATCTCAAATAGAGAGACACCGTCGTAGGAGACAGAGCCGGCATAGTTGAACTGGTATTTATAGTACCATTCTACAGCGGTTTCATCCAGCAATCTCTTCACATCCCATGCACGGATCTCTCCTTCAAAGAAAAGAGGGATGTCGTCAATGAGAAGAGCCTTGAAGAAGCCAAAAAGGATTATTCCTTTGTCAGAATCGCAGATATCATCATCGCCTTCTTAGCCTTGATAGCTGTTGGCAGCATCTTCTTCTTCCCATTCTATTACACCTCTTATGATATCGGCTTCAGTTTGATTGACGCTTTAAATCCTGAATGTGATCAACTGATTGTTCTCCTATCCTTTGTCTTATACTTCATCATCTTCTTGTGGTTTACCTTATCCATCATTCAAAACATGCAGAATTCCTTTACCGCTCCACAGAAGTTTATTAAAAATGTTAAGCATATTTTATACGCATCCTTAGCCATCACTTTATCTTTCTATATCTATGGTGTCGTCTTAGGAAGATACTTCGAGGGCGAGTTTGCTGCCCCAGGTGTCTACTCCTCTAATGGTATTCCTTTCTTAGTAGCTTCTTTCTTTGTTGTATTAGAAGCGATTCTCTCTGCTCGTTATGTCCAATCCCATGAAGACGAGGAGGCGCAGAAGTTCTCCTATTCTTCTAGAATCGTCGTTCTGATCTTCACCTTTATCTTAGATGCCTTAGCTGTCATCACCGCTCTTACCAACATCTTGACCATCTCTGTTACTCAGGCCGGTATGAAGATCACCACAACCGTCATCGGTTATGAATTACTCACTCAGTATCAGGAAATGGGCACTGGCTTCCAGATGCTCGCCTTCTTGATCTTCGCTTCCTTAGTCACTGTCACTCTCTTCTTAATCTTAGATTTAACTACTTTCTTCCGTCGTTCTCGTTCCTATTATAAGATTGCCTATATCGGCATCGTTGTTGACTACATGATCATCTTTGGCCTCTTCTTATTCGGTTTCTTCTATACCATGGCCCAGAAGATGAACATGGAAAACATCATCAGTTATCTCCAAGCACAGGGTGTCAGTGTCAACACGGCTACTGAATATAAAATCGAATCTTCTTCTGGTTCGATGATCTATTTTGCCCTTGCTACTTTAGCCATTGTCTGTCTTGTCATCTTAAGACCATTCTCTAATCATCTTGCTGAAGAAGCTGTCGATGTCAATGTTCGTGGTATTGAAAAGATGCACTTCCTGCTGGTAACACCGCTCCTACGGAAGAAGCAGAAGCGGAGGAAAATACAACGGAAGAAAATCCTGTAGAAGAAGTTCAGCCGGATGAAGAAGAAGTTGTTGAAGAAAAACTTCCAGACTTTGATCCATGCCCAGCCTTCAGCGAATTAGACGAAGAAGAATTAGCTAGACAAGAAGCCTTACATCCAGAAGAGAAAGAAGAAGTTCAGGAAGAAACCACTGAAGAAGTTCCTGTTGAAGAAGAACAAAAAGAAGAAGAAGTCAAACCAACAAGAGAAGTCTTTGAAAATCCTACTCTTCCTGCTGTCACCAAATTCATCATCGACTATGCCAGAGATAGCCGTTTACATCTTTCCTACAACGCTGAGATGATTGCCACTTATATCGCGGGTCTTGGCGCTGCCAAACTCTCTATCTTACAAGGTATGTCCGGTACAGGTAAAACCTCTCTTCCAAAGATCTTTACCGAAGCCTTACAGGGTGAATGTGATATCGTTGAAGTGGAATCTTCCTGGAAAGATAAAAACGAACTCATCGGTTACTACAATGAGTTCACCAAGCTCTTTACACCAAAGAAATTCACTCAGTCTTTATATCACGCCACCTTAAATAAAGAGACCATCACTCTCATCGTCTTAGATGAAATGAACCTCTCTCGTATTGAATACTACTTCTCCGACTTCCTTTCCTTGATGGAAAACGAAGAAGACAAACGTACCTTCAAACTCGTCAATGTCCCACTCTCTTATGTCAAAGACGGTCAAAGACATGACTATCTCGGTTTAGAAAAAGGTCACACCTTACGTATTACGCCAAACATCTGGTTTATCGGTACTGCTAACAGAGATGAATCCACCTTTGAAATCTCTGACAAAGTCTACGACAGAGCCAATACCATCAACTTTGATAGCCGCGCTCCAAAAGCCATCCCACAGGGTGAACCATTAAAGCCAAAGTATCTCTCCTATGAAGCGTTCAGAACATTATTAGATGATGCTAAGAATAACTTCCGTTTCGACTTAGAAACCGTCAGTTATATCCCAAGAGTCGAAAAACTGCTTGAACCATATAACATCTCCTTTGGTAACCGTATTGCCAGACAGATGGAAGACTTCGTCAAAGTCTATTGTTCCTGCTTTGAAGATGGCGCTAGCCGCATCAATGAAGCGATGGAAGATATCTTATTAAGCAAGGTCGTTCACAAACTCGAATACAAATCTGTAGAAGACAAAGACGAATTAGCCGAAGAATTCGAAAAACTCAACTTACATCGCTGTGCTAAGTTCATTTCCAGACTCAGCGAAGATAACTAAATACTATGAATCCAGAACAAGAAATACTGTCCTACCAGGATACCATCGACTTCATCAACGCCCATCCTACACTATCCTTGAATAGTTTCGAGGACAGTGTTTCTTATGGTCTCAATCTCTTCTCCACAGGTGCCGAATTTGATTTCGACACCCTGGAGAAGAATTGTGACTTGATTCAAAAGAGTTTGCCAGCCTGTAAACGCATCTTCAAAAAGCCAATCATTCATTTGATCGAAGAAGAAAAAATCGTTCCTGTAGAAGCCGCTGGCAGTATCAACAATAAGAGTGTCAATCACCTCTCTACCCATCCTGAACTATGGTCAAAAGTAGAGAAAAGTGGTCTTACTCCTAGAAAGTTGTTATCCAAGACATACGAAGATAATTACGCTATTTATGAAAACCTTGTATTTGTTTCGTATGTTGATAAAGTCTTATCATATTGTCGAAAGAATCTCTCCGCCTTACGCAACTTGATGTACGCGTCTAAAACCTTGAATATCAACCTTTTAGACAGAAACAATCATCGCAATTACTACAAGGCCTTAGGACAACTTCAGATCGGATATATCCGCAACTATGATCAGTTCTCTATCCGCGCTGAGGAATGTATGGTCAAACTCGAAAGTATCATTTCCACTCTGACCAGCCGCTTAAGAAGACCTGTCTATGCCAAATGTCATAAATTACATAAGAAATTCACGCTTCATAAGACCAATATCTTAGGTATGCAGAAAGACTATCACAAAGTCTATTCCTCCTATCGAGCCTTATTTAAGAGCAAGAAAGAAGATATCATCGAGACCAAAGCCCACAAAGTCGAAGAAGGTTACTTCTCTTTTGTGGAAGCTTTGACCATGTTTGCAATTCTCAACTATGGCTTTAAACCAATAACTGATACCAGCGTTGAGTTCAATCATCTCTGTATCGCTTTTTCCTATAAAGATTTCAATTTGGAAGTCACCTCTTTAGAAGATAGAGGAATTCTTTTTACCTTCCATAAAGAAAAGGATTACACCATCCTTTTCAACATGGTAGGAGATAAACAGCTTGGCGAACAATATGACAAACAATATATGGTCGATGAAAGTGAAGATAATATGTTGATTTCCATCACCGATATCCAATCCTTTAGAAGAATTCAACAAGTCTTACTTGAAGGCATGATTTATTCCGATGAAATTCACGATACGTGTCCTTTCTGTGGAGAAAAGATGGAATATAATAAAAAGCTAAAGAAATTCATCTGTAAGTCTTGTCATGAAACCATTCAAGAAAAGAAATGCAACGAAAAAGATGCCCTCTACTATGAGACTGGAATCTATGGCTTTAAACCAAAACCATTCACAGGTGATAACGCCTATGAAGAGAAGCGTTATTATGAGTCTTTATACCGTTATAGAAACATTACCAAGATCAACAAAGAAGGTTTGTTCTGCTGTCCAAAGTGTTCTAAGGTACACGAATAAATTGATATTTACTTACTTAATCTTTTCATTGTCATTAGGGTTCAAAATATCGTAAAGTCGATAGCGGAACATCACTATGATCAGCCACATCTTTCTAGGTTAAATGCAGACGTGTTCTCAATTCTTTTGCTTGTTTAGCAATCAGGTAGGACGCATATGCTGGTGTCTTAACACCCAATGTTCTTCAAAGGTAAAATCTTGCTCTTTTATAGAAAATAATATTTTAAGAATGAAAAACCCGGCATCGCTGCCGGGATATTTTCTAAATGGCGGAGCGAGAGAGATTTGAACTCTCGCACGGTTTTACCCGTCTATGAGCTTTCCAAGCCCACCTCTTCAGCCTCTTGAGTATCGCTCCACTGAATAAAGATAAGTTTTACTTAGCTTGCCACTCACAAAGTAGCATAAACTATTTTATCGGAAAACTTTCGCAAGTCAAGGAAAATTTATAGAAAAGAAAGAATTAATTTCAGACTAATGATATAATTCTTATTATGAAATATATAATTACAGAAAACGAAGCCAATCAAAGAATCGACAAATTCTTAAAAAGGATGCTCAAGGACGCTCCTGTTTCTTTCATTTACAAGATGTTCCGTCAAAAAGACGTCAAGGTCAATGGCAAAAAAGCTGCCATTGATTACATCACCAAGGAGGGTGATGAAATCAACATCTATATCAAACCTCAGTTGTTAGAAGAGTTCCATAAAGAAGCTCTTTTAAGACCCGTCAAGGCGGATTTTGAAATCATCTATGAAGATGAGAATATCTTAGTAATCAACAAACCCAAAGGTTTACTTGTCCATGGTGATCAAGGTGAAAAGAGAATCACCTTACAGAACATGGTTTTAAACTACCTCAAAGAGAAGAGAGAATGGGATCCAAATTCCTTAGACGGATTTATTCCTTCCCCTGCTCATCGACTAGATAGAAACACCACTGGTATTGTCATATTCGGTAAGAACCTTCCTACCTTACAGGAATTATTAGAACTCTTCCGTACGAGAGATCAGATTGAAAAGAAATACACTTTGCTTGTCAGAGGTAACATCACCAATGATGGTCAGATCAGTTATTCTTTATTAAAAGATCCAGATAAGAAAATGGTCAAAGTCGTACCAGAGAGCAAAGGCGGTAAATCCGCTTTGACGCTCTATAAGAGAATCAAGAACTACGCCTTTGGCTATTCTCTAGTCGAAGCCGAATTGATGACCGGCAGAACCCATCAGTTGAGAGTTCATTTTGCTGCCATCGGTCATCCGATTGTCGGCGATAGCAAATACGGAGACTTCAAAGTCAACGAAGTCTTTGAGAATATGTATGGCCTGAAAAATCAGTTCTTACACGCCTCCTACTTCAAGTTCAAGGAGATTCCTGGTAAGCTCGCTTACCTCTCCGGAAAAGAATTCAGAGCACCATTGCCGGAAAAAGAACAGAAGATCCTCGACTCCATTGCTAGAATCAATTAACACATGACCCTATCCCTGGTATTGATATTGCTGATACCGCTATTCGTCATACCCGTGGTCCTCTTGCCACAGAACAAAATGAGATTCTATACCATCTGTGCAGCAGCCGGAACCACTCAGGCTTTTGTGTTGTTTCTTTTAGATGGCGTCATTCCTGCCTGGAATCTATCGCAGAATATCGGTAAGATCTTCTTTCCGATGTTCTCTTTTATCGTCAATCGCAACAATCTCGCCTTAGAAGAGATGTATCATCTTTCCTTCTTCTTCACGATTTTATTCTTCTATGGCATTTTCTATGTGGCCACCTACTTATTGATGAAGAAGTTTCATATTGGCACTAACCCGAATATCCGGAAACCATCGAGTATCATTCAGAATATCTTAGATATCTTCATCTTCTTATTCTGTACCTATGGTATGCTTTCCCTCTTCTTGATAGAGATCAGAGAGATTCTTCCTTTAGGAGATGGTATTTTAGGTTGGCTATTCAACATAATTTACGAGATCAAGGCATAGAGCATATGGATAACACATTGAAATTCTACTTGTTAGCGGAAATCGGTGGTTGGGATACGTCAGCCTATGCTTTTAAGTACCGTTCTTCTTATAGCAAATCAAAAGCCTATCAGGTGTTATCTTATAACGTCCTGGAAGCCAAGAACCATCTATCCAAAGATGCCCAGGGGGTGGTCAAAGAATTTGAAAATCTCAAGATTGAACCTCGTACCTTATCCGAAGCCTTTGTCTTAGAGACCAAACTGAATTATCTTGCGCTTCATTCCTTCCCGGAATATTATTTGAATCCATTGGCTGTCGATCCAAACTACAATGGTGAAATCACCTCCATCGGTGAATTGATGATCAACATTCAGACGAAAGATATCTCGATTAATGAACTGATTGAAGATACTACTATCCCGCTAGAAGAAAAGAAAGAAGCGGTCAATGAAAAGGTCGGTAAATACCTGGAAGACATGGATGATTTAGTCCATCATTCTTTAAAGACCATCGAATATCGTGCCTTTACCAAAAAGAAGGATAAGAACAACGTCTCCTTGGCTCGCGATATTCTAGAATCCGTCTTATTCTTCCTAGCAAACTTCTTCTTCCTGTTCACCCTTGTCTACCCGTTAAATGTCTATTGGGAATGCTTTTATAACCCAAGTCCAACCATGGCCATGACCTATGTCATCTACCTCTTCCCCTTTGCCTTATTTGTCTATGATGTCTTCTTTATCCTCTTCCATAGCTACCGAGCCAAGATATCAGAACCCTATAACTATGCTAGAAGGTTCTTACAGAAGAACTCCGAAAAAGTCTTTGATGACATTCAGCGGCAGGCAGAAAGTCTATCAGACTACATCTGTGGTGCCATCAACAACCGCCTTCTTTTACAAAACGACATCAAAGACTTCTCCAAACTCTCCACGTCCTATGTCGACTTTAAAAAAGTGTTGAATGTTTCTTCCTTGATGGAAGGAAAGACTTATAAGATGCTCAAATCACTCAAAAACATCTTTTCTACCATCTCTTGGGTTATCACCATGATCACCTTTATCATCTACATCATCGGCGCGACGTTCCGCGTCGGCTTCTAGGAGGATATATGTCATATACATTTCAAGATAAGACTTATGATGATATCTTCTCTCTAGCCAAAGATCTCTATAAGAGTCTCGAGTGGGCAAATGCCCTCCGCAGCAAGGAGTTTGCTGCTTTTGTCGAGTCTCAGGATGAAAGCAAGGCCAAGCGTATTGATAAAGTCTTGATGTTATCCGTTCCGGATGATGTCATGATCTTCCATATCGGCTGTATTTTAAACCCTTTCATGCCATTTTCTTTCCACGGCTATGTCTTTAAAGACTATGTGGAACTGGGTAAGAAGTTATTGTCCTTCTCACCGACACCAGATCCAGTATTACAATCCTTGATCCGTTATGAGCTGGTCAGCAAACACATGGAGACAACCTTCTATAACAACAGTCATCAGGAAGAATATGAAACGGTCAAGAAGATTGAGAAATTAGGTAGGGATGATATGCCTTATGCCTATTTCTCCTTGGGTTACTACTTATCTAAAAACACCACCATCATCTATGACCACATCCTTTATCAGGACTTATATAACCTGACTTACTTCCTGGTCAAGAAAGAAAAGGATCTGAACGCTCTTGGTTCTTATCTATCCTTCTCACCGCTATTAAAAGCCTATAGTGAATATTCACCAGAAGGAGAGAAGATCAAGCAGTATCTCCACCTCTGTGATAAGGTGGACAGTTCTGCCAAAGAGCTAGAAGACTTCTTAAATCGCCGAAAAAAGTAAATTTTATTCCTTAGTAAGATTACCTTGCATTATAATATTAGTATGTTTGGAATATTTATTTATTTCACACCCCTAACAAAGGGAGAATGCACTTCTGGGGGTCTAGAAAAGAGGAGTGTAAGAGGAAAATTATGGATTATCAGATGAAAATGAACGCCTGGTTGGAGTCCGAACTTGTCAACGATGCTGACAAAGAGTACATCCGCCAAGCCGACGAAGACACTCAAAAGGAAATGTTCGGTTCTGATCTTCATTTCGGTACCGCTGGCATGAGAGCCTTATTAGGCCCTGGTTCTGCTAGATTAAATCTCTTAACCGTCAGAAGAGCCACCATCGGTGTTGCCAACTTCCTTTTAGCCAAGTATGGTAAAGAAGCCGCTAAGGAAAGAGGCTTTGCCATTTCTTTTGATAACAGACATTTCTCCAAAGAATTCAGAGACATGGCTGCCAAAGTCTTAACGGAACAGGGTTTTTCTGTCTTCACCTTCCGTGATCCACATCCAACACCAGAACTTTCCTACACCGTCAGACACTTACACTGCCTTGGTGGTTTAATGCTCACCGCCAGCCATAACCCAAAGGAATATAACGGTTATAAGGTCTATGATGAAGAAGGTTGCCAGGCTGTTTATGAAAACATCGATGGCTTGATTGCTGAAATCGATAAGTTACCAGATGAATTATCCGCAACTTATGAACCTTTAGAGGAAGCTGAATTTGGTAAAGTCACCTTCCTTGATGATGACGATCAGTATGATATCGACTTCGTCAACAAAGAAGTTGCCACTTCCTTATATAAGGATGTCTTCGAAGGTGAAAGATTGACCAAGATTGTCTTCACTCCCGAATGCGGTTGCGACGTCAAGGTCGGCCCAATGGCTTTAAGAGCTGCTGGTTATGAAGTCTCCACCGTCCCAGGTCAGGACTTCTTCGATCCAGACTTCACCGGTACTCCAAATCCAAACCCAGAGACCGAAGAAGCCTACTTAGCCGCTTTTGATCACATCAAGAAACTCAATGCTGATGGTGGTAAGTTCAACATCATCATGGCCACGGACCCCGATGCCGATAGAATGGGTATCGCCTTTATCAACTCCAAGGGTGAAATCCAGCGCTTCACCGGTAACCAGACCGGTGCCTTACTTATCGACTACATCTTAGGTACCTTACAGAGAAGAAACGAACTTCCAAGCAACGGCTGTATCTGCAACACCTTCGTCACCGGTGCTCAGGGCGCCAAGGCTGCCAGCTTATATAACATCAAGGTCAGAACCACCGCTACTGGTTTCAAGTATATCGGTAACATGGCCTCCCGTATGCCAGAAGAAGGCGATAAATATCTCTTCGGTTATGAAGAATCCTATGGTTACTTACTTGCTGACTTCGTCAGAGATAAGGACTCCTTACAGGGTATTGTCGCGATTGCTGATATGTGTGAATACTATCTCAGAATGGGTAAGACTTTAGATGTCACCCTTGCTGACTTAGATAGAAGAACTGGTCATTATTTCGACACCCAGTACAACATCTACTTCAAGGGTGCTGGTTCCTTAGATAAGATGAACGCGGAAATCGCCGCCATCAGAGCCAATCCATTCTCTGAATTAGCCGGCAAGAAGGTCAAGACCTTATCCGATTATCTCGATAGAAAGATCATCAACTTCGTCGATCATTCCACCGCTGATATGGACTTACCAGATATCGATAAGACCAACTGCTTAAGATTCGATTTCGAAGATGAATCCTTCTTATGCATCCGTCCATCCGGTACCGAACCAAAGGTCAAGTTCTATGTTGAAATCGTCAAGGACGATGTCACCGGCAAACAAGAAGCCGATGCGATGGCTGATGAATTAAAGGCCATCATGCACTTAGCCTAAAACCAAAAGAGGGGCTGTTGAAAAACC
>CACXYG010000039.1 GCA_902771745.1 uncultured Erysipelotrichaceae bacterium
ATATAGCATGCCAAACCCTGCATTCCAACATCAAAGAATGCATTCTTTGATGTTGGAATATTATTGCACCTATCGTTCTATCGCAGTTATTTAAAAAATTGGTATTGACAAATTAGAAAGTCACAAAATCAGGGCGATGAACAAGCGCTTGTGCTTTCTGTTCAAGCCTCCGGCGATGAAGCAATACACAAGATCCAGGACTAGAACAAAGAAAGCCGTATAGTTGAAACTGTTGATAAGATAAGGGTTTTGGATACTCATAAGCATCTCCTTTTAATTTTAATTAAAACAGAAGAAGCATCGGATGTATTTATTTTACGACAAATGTTGCCAAACCTTAATCAATTATTTCATATGACAAGTTAAAAATCACAAACTCTTGTCTTTTGTTTCACTTTATAAGAATAAAGTAATAGAAAAAATCATTGTTTTGTTAGCCTACATCTCTTTCTCTAGACTTTGCAAATATGTCTTCGTCTTCTAAAATAGACAAAGAGGGAAAAAATTTATGAACTATAACATTCAAGATTTTGGTGCCAAAACCACCAATACAAATAACGCATCCTATATTCAAGAAGCCATCAACAAAGCAAGTCAGGAAAAAGGAACCATCATCATTCCCAAAGGCATCTATAAAACCAGTACCATCATCCTAAAAGATAACATCACCCTCTATTTAGAAGAAGGGGCCGTCTTAAAAGCCTTAGATGATATCTCCTTATTTGATATCACCAACAAAGATAACCATCAGAATCTTGAAGTACCGTCCTTCATCAATTGTGATTACGATGGTAAACCGACTCTCTATTTTATCTATGGTGCCCATTTGAAAAACGTCACCATCCAAGGTAAAGGTACTATCGATGGCAATGAAGAAATCTTCTATGGTTATCAGGATGACTACTTCATCGATGGGGCTTTCTATCCAAGAATGCCACTGCTCTTCTTAGAAGATATCCGGAATCTAGAAATCAAGGAAGTCACCTTAGCAAATTCCGCTTTCTGGACCACCCATATGGTAGGATGTGAGAATGTTCACATTCATCACATCAAGATCAGAAATAATCTCAAACTAGCCAATTGCGATGGTATTGATCCTGACCATTGCCACCATGTAGAGATCCATGATTGTGATATCATCTGTGCTGATGATGCCATCGTCTTTAAAAACACCAAAGCCAATCAACAATATGGGGATTGCTACGATATCCATGTCTACAACTGTAAGTTGAAATCCACCTCTGGTGCGGTCAAATTCGGTACCGAATCCTTTGGTGATTTCTACAATATCAACGTAGAAGATGTCAAAATCTATGACACCAATCGTGGTATCACTATGCAGCTGAGAGATTCTGGTTCTATCTATGATTGTCAGTTTAAGAACATCCAAATCTCTACCAGTGTCGGACCAAAACCATACTTCTGGGGTTATGGCGAACCTTTAGCCTTAACCGCCATCAACAGAAGTGATGATATTCCAGTTGGTGAGATTAGAAATCTCACCTTTGAAAACATCACCCTGGATAGTGAAAATGGTCTTCTCATCTATGGAGAAGAGCAAAATAGCATTCATGATATATCCTTTAAGAATCTCTCATTAAATCTTCATAACAAATCCCATTGGCCCAAGGATAGACATGACTTACGTCCCTATGATAAAAATCCCTTCATCGACGGAAAGGTCAATGTCCTCTATTTAAGAAATGCAAAGAACCTCACCTTTGATCATTTTACCTATGAGAAAGACGCTTCCTTAAAAGAATGTTATGGTATCGATTTTGATATCGATAACGCTAAGGATATCCACATCAACTAAAAGATAAGAACAGCTTCTAAAACAGGAAGCTTTTCTTTTTAAAACAAGGGACTATACAAAGGAAAAGGATAGTGCTACAATATAGTTAGTTAAAACTAACTTAAACATTATGACACTAGGATTGATTATTATTTCTCTTATCGCCATTTTCTCCATCTTGACTAGTTTTGTGATGAAAAACAACATTCATAAAAGACAACATTAATATTTCCCGATATATTTCCTTTTTGTAGTCAAGCCAAGGATCACTTGGCTTGACTCTTTTTCTTTGTCGTAGTTTTCTTCTTGCTTGGTGTCTTTTTCTCTTCTTTCTTTATCTCTTCTACTTGAGGTTTTTCTACCTCAGGAGCAGAAACCTCAACAACCTCTTTCTGTTCTTCTTTCACTTTATTATCATCCACCTTCTTATATTTACTATGAAGATGAAGAAAAAATATCGATATCAATAACAACAGAATACTTAAAACAAAACTACCGATGATCCAAAAGCGGTCCGTCATAAAGAAACCAAAGATTAAAAAGAAGACAAATGCCAATAAAAATCCATAACCAAACGACAAAGACCATTTAGCGATAAACGATTGTAATTTTTGCTTCATATCTATCCTCTCTTTAGGCAATCAGGTTAGATATATCTCTCTTTTTATAGAATGAAAAGAGCATTCTTTTATAAAACGATGATATTATTTGAAATATTTCCTTGATAATTAATACTAGATTGCATTTATTCCATTAAAAAACCATAGATGCCAACTTATATCTATTGCATGAGAGTTTTAAAATGAGGAAATATTTCAAAAAGTATCAGATTTGAAAAACTGTCAAAAGTAAAAGCCTCCTTTGCAGGAGGCCATAGTTTTAATCAACGTCTTTATCGATGATCTCGATATTGGATGGAAGATTCTTTTCAAAGTTGGCAACCACACTGGCGAAGTCTTGTTCGTCAGTCTTTTCAAAGACAGGAAGAACCTTGTTTAAGATGACATCATCAATGACTGGCTTTTGACCATCCTTGGCATAGAGGTTAGCCATCTTCTTTAACGAACGGCATAAACGAGAGACGTCCTTGGTGATATAACCATGGGTCGTCTTAACCAAATCATCTAACGAAATCTGAATATCATAACCAGCTAAACGGGAAAGAAAGATTTCCTTTCTGGTGACTCTATCTGGATGGTGAATACGGATGACATCATCAAACATACCCTGCTGGAAGATCTTGAGGTTCAAACCAGTAAGGTTTGGCGTGCTGGCGATGATCAAGATATTGAGATTCTTCTTTCTGATCAACTGTAACTGTTTCTTGAATAACTTGGAGAAGATCTTGAATGTCTTCTTGCTGACTTTATCTTTCTCTTGTGGGAAATATCCATCCGGAGCATCTAAATAGAAGACGACGTTGTCTTTCTCCATACCTTTCTTAAGAACATATTCCCACTGGTATTTGGCACCTTTGGGATTATCGACGATACTGGCATAAGTCGCTTCGACAAAATGACCCGTAGCACCAAGTTCATGAATCAAAGATTCAATCAAGGCAGTCTTACCACAACCATCAGGACCATAGATGAAGATCGCGTTCTTGTTTCTGGTGTTTAAAGCATTGGCTTTCCAAGGTTTGACAATACTATCAATGAGATATTCTTTGAGATTGTCAAAACCGACGAAACCAGAAAGAGTCTTATCCTCTTTCTTGAGAATCACTTTTTCTTTCTCTTCTGGAGAAAGGTTTGCTTTTTCTAAACTTTCAAGACCATGTCTTTCAGCATCTTTGGCTTTCTCTAAAGTTTCATCTGCTGCCTTCTTATCTAATAACAAATAGGCTAAGTCTTCGTACATACGACTTGCTAAAGTGTAATGCTTATAGGCTTCAACAAAGTCATCAATCTTATCGGCTGTCGACGCAGAAGAGAGATGAATTTCAATCTCTTTAAGTAGCTCATTATTACTGGCCATAAGGAATCCTCGTTCTTTTCACTAATTAAAATTATAAGGTGGAAATAACCTCACGTAAATAAAATATTTATTGAAATATGTCAATAAAGAAAATTTTAAAAAACAATAAAGGACAAATAACATATTATTGAAAAATATCTTTAGACAAAACCGGCTTTTTGTGAGGTAAGCGCATACACAGAATGTAAAGTTACGTGCTAAAAAATACATTCAATGCCATATTTAAGGATATTTCAAAAATTTCGTTTTATACTGAAATCGCTTCCAAAAGGCCTGTTTAGAAGTGAAAGGTAAATTATAATGAAACGTAAATTTGTAAGCCTACTTACATTAGGCTTTTTGATGACACTTTCTGCCTGTGGGGAGACAACAGGAAGTTCAACAACATCCACTGATAATTCTACTACCACTACCAGTTCCGCTGCTGACGTCAAGCTCAACAATACCGCCGTCTCCCTCTGGGAGTGGCTTGCAAACATCTAAACGAATTTACATTTCGTTTATCATTTGCCTGGAGGCTATGTGAAAGCATAGCCTCTTTTGCTTGGTAAACTATGAGCTGTTATCTTATAACCTTTTAAATAAAAGATACATTTCAGACCATTTATACACTGTTACAAATGTAAATTAAATGTAAAAATACTAGGTTTGCAAATGACAAACCGCGCTCAAAATTCTGTAAAGAATGACTATTTCATTTAAAAGTATTTTAAAAAAATTATAATGAAATCGCTTCCAAGGATCCTGGGTAAGTGAAAGGTAAATTATAATGAAACGTAAATTTGTAAGCCTACTTACATTAGGCTTTTTGATGACGCTTTCTGCTTGTGGGGAGACAACAGGAAGTTCTGCTCAGCCAGTCAGTTCTGGCACTAATTCAACAACAAGTTCTGTTACAACGAATAGTTCGGCAACTGAAAATAGTTCTGTAATTGAAACAAGTTCCGTTGAAGATAACAGTTCTGTTACTGAAGTTAGTTCCGTTGAAGACTCTACCGTTCAAGAATCCTCGGTCGAGGAATCCTCTATTCAGGAATCTTCTACAGAAGAATCTTCCATCGAAGAAAGTAGTCCTGAAACTTCTTCGCAGCCATCTAGTTCTCCTGATGATAGTTCTACTTCCTCTTCCTCTCCTTTAGTCGCAACAGATTATGTGTTCGAATATGAAAATGCCACTCATGAATCTCCTGATGGCAGTTGGAATAGTGGCCAAATCACCACACCAGTTGAAGAGAACGCTGGCGATGACACCAACCCAACCAGCGGTGGTAAATCTCTCGGTTATATGTCTACCGGTTGTAAAGAGACCATCGCCTTTACCAGCAATGCTGCTGGCAAAGCTACGTTGACCTTCCGTTTTGCTCCAAGTAGTTTGAAGTCTGACTGGTCTGGTATTGCTGAAATGGATTTAGCAACTACCATCAGCATCAAAGTCAACGGCACTGCCTTAGATTTGACTGGTAAGGTTTTAAACGGGGTTGATGGCTGGAACTGGTATAGTTGGCAGAATGTCTCCTTTGCTGATGTCGACTTACAGCAAGGTGATAACACGGTCGTTTTAGAGATCATCGGTGCTCAAGGTCCAAATATTGACTGCCTTACCATCAATACCACTTGTGTTTTAACTGGCGCTTCCAGCACTGGTGGATCAACCACGCCAACACTAGCTGACGTCGGTACAGGTTTCTATGTCATTCATGGTTATGCCTGGGGTCCTGGTGTTGACAAAATCGTTTTATGCTTAAATGGTTCTGTTGCCGCTGCTGATCTTGCTGCTGACTTATTCACAGTCACCGCTACTGGTACTACCGGTGGTGCAAGAGAAGTTACAGCCGCTTATTTAGCAGATGCCAATGGTGATGCCGTCAATGCTACTACTGCTAACTATGTCGCCTTAGACTTGAAATTAAATGTCACTTCTACCACTTTCGGTAACTTCACCTTCAATAGCTACAATGGTTGCGACCCATTCAGCTATAGTCAGACAACCAGCAAAAATACATGGGATACTGAATATAACGTTGAAGTCAAACTCGCTACTGGTAAATCCTTGAAGATTGGTGATACCACCTATTCTCAGGCGGATAACCCATTCAAGGTCGTCGCCGACTTTGACACCAAGGTCATGCCAGATCTTAAAGATTGGACGGAAGCCAAGAGTTATACCCACACTGATAGCGGTAAGACTCTCACTTATAAAGCCTATGAACCAACGGCTTTGACTGCTGATGGTGTCAAGAACAAACTTATCATCTGGTTACATGGTGCTGGTGAAGGCGGTACTGATCCAGATATCGCCATCTTAGGTAATGATGTCACCAATATCTCTCAGAATGGTATTCAGCAGTTCTTCAAGAAAGACGGCGGTGCTCAGGGTGCTTACGTCTTAGCCGTCCAGACGCCAACCATGTGGATGGATGATGGTACTGGTGCTTATACTGCCAATTCTAATTCCTGCTACACTGAAGCCTTAAAGGCTACTATTGATGACTATTTAACCAAAAATACTGATATCGATACTGCCAATATCATCTTAGGTGGTTGCTCGAATGGTGGCTTCATGACCATGAACATGGCCATTCATTATCCTTCTTTCTTCCATGCCTACTATCCAGTCTGTGAAGCTTATGTTGATAGCAACATCACGGATGACAACATCACCACCTTGAAGGATCTCAACATCTGGTTCACGGCTGCTGCCACGGATACCACTGTTGATCCATCCACCAATTCCACCGCCACCTACAAGAGACTAAAGGCTGCTGGTGCTGCTAATGTCCACTATTCCTTCTTCGAGAAGGTCATGTGTGATGAATCTGGTGAGAACATAGAATATATGGGTCACTGGTCCTGGATCTATGCCTTACGTAACGAGTGCACCAAGGATCAGGCTGACTATAACAATGTCGCTGCTCCATCCACTGCTGAAGTTAAACTCAATAACAAAGCCGTTTCCATCTGGGAATGGTTAGCAAACATCTAAACGAATTTACTTTTCGTTTATCATTTGCCTGGAGGCTATGAGAAATCATAGCCTCTTTTGCTATATAGGAAATCCTAATGGTATCAATCTAATAAATATCGGATTCATCGATGATTTTCGGTGACGGAAATGCTATAACATGTGTAAGAAATATAGCCGAAATCCCCTATCCATTCTCCGTATCCGTAGATACAGTCATGCCCATTGAAGGTATGAGATCCATCGTATCCGTGCGGCATGGCTGCAGCACATGGGTAAGGAAAAGAAGAACGTCGTTTACCGTGCCATGAAATACCACTTCAAGGCTGAGGAGTATGGGAATAACAGTTCCAAGGCGCATCCAGGTACTTAGACCATGAAAGACAACCTACCTACGCCTGGGTCAAATCGAAAAGGCACCATTTTGGGTGCCAGTGATGATTTAATCATCACTTATGTTCTTCAGTTTTCTGCGGGAATCTTCTTTGCAATGATATCGGGAATCTGCTTATCGTTGATTTTCAGAAGGTAGATTTCACCGGTAGTCCTTCCGACCTCGCTGGGTTCATCGTTGGCGTAGGTGCCGAAGAAACAGTGGTTTCCTGTATAAGTTTCAAAGGATATCGCATAAATGTCTTTTCCATTGTAGGTGGATTCTGCCTGAGATTTTGCACTTTGGGATTCTATTTTTGCGGAGAAGTGGCTTCCTTCTTCAGATAGAGCAAAGCGATGAGCCGTGGATTTGCTAAAGGTTGTCTTGGTGGTCATAAACTGAATCTCATCATCGACGATGGTATACGAACCACTGGCTACAGCATATTGCCAAATGTTTTTTCCATAGACTTCTGAGGTTAAGAAGGAACCGTTGTGTAAATCACCGAACAACTCAATGGAAGTAAATGCCTTGATATCATTGGTCTCATAGTAGGTGAGGAAGGAATAAGGGGCATTAGAGAGGGTGACGATTTTCCAGCTGTCGAGGAACTGTACTTCGACACCGATCATTTTGGAACGGATGCGATATTCATCTTTGAAGACAGCACTACAAGAAGCATCGTAGAGTTGACTCTGCGTATAGGTGACGGAATTGGTGACATCCTTTTGCTGTCCATTGGTATATTGGGCGATGACTTGGATGCCACTTGCATCAAGCGGCTCTCCGACGTGGTAGCGGGTCTTTTTGGGCTTCTGCGTCACTTGAATATCTTTTAATAAAGAGACATTGTCATTTTCGGCGATGAAATCAGGAGAGGAAGCGTATTGCTGCATGGAAAAATGATGATCGATGACTCTGGTAAAACAAATATCGCCAGAATGCCTGCTGAAATATTTGTCAGCTTCCGTATATCTACCAAAGAGCGTGTGATCAAGATGAGTTTCATCACCATTAAAGGAAATGAAACTCAACTCAGTTCCATCAAAGGAGGTATCCTCTGCGTTCTCAGTCTCCAAATGACCATAGAAATAGGCAATGTCTTCTGCTTTTCCATCACTTAGTTTTTTTGTGTTCAAAGTGTCTTTGACCTCGCCGACATGGAAAGCAATCACATCTTTCTCCATAGTGTCACCGCCGATGAGATAATCACCGGTGACCATACAGTAATAATCGTTGTCGTTCTCACTCCATGAATCATGGCAGATGAACGTTCCCTTCTGAAGATCTCCATTGAGTTCTAAGGAAACCATCTCTTCGTTTCCAAAGACGGTAAAGAAAGAATAATCGGCATTACTTTCACGGCAGACCAACCATGATTTCTCGGATGCTAATCTGCTTTCCTTCTGTGCGTTGACGATAGAGATGGGAATGACAATGGCACAACTGACAAGCATAGACATTGCCAACGAGGTACATAAAACCCAAGGCCAATGGCTTTTCTTTTTTATGACAGTTGGTTGTTCCTCTTTCTTGGCCTCTTTACCAAGTAATTCATCCACAGATACCGAGAGGACATCTGCAATCTTAGGCAAAGTATCCACAGAGGGTAGACCGTATCCGCATTCCCAGCGAGAAATGGTTTTATCGATGACAAAAAGGGAGTCAGCCAGTTCCTTCTGGGTCATTCCTTTGGCTTTTCTTAGCCGCGCGATGATTCTCCCGACTTCTTTAGAATCCATTTCTCCTCCTTCAGTCTTTTATTGGAATTCGACGACGCCTATATGCTTTTCATTATTCTACAATGACCCAATGACATTTGATAATAATTAGTCAATAAATGTAACGAATTAAATGCTTTTGATTCTCTAAATATTTTAACTGAAAAGGCGAAAGAATGGTATATACGTTTCATATACTCGACAAAAACACTTTGTTTATCGGCAAATTTATGAATCTTGCTCTCAAGAGAATTATTTCTATTGGCTAGTTTCTTTTTGAAAAGTAGTGAGTTGAAGATGTGAGACTTCCGAAAAGAAATGAAACGTTGTCTGAAAATATCTTATCTGGAATTTTTGCCGTAATCATGGGACTTTTTACCAGTATATGTTCCATAGGTACAATTTGACAGACTCCTCTTTTAAGATGAAAGCAGGAAAAAACAAATCAGGAGGAACATGCTATGAAGTTGATATCCTTCAAAGACATCAAGGCTATCGCCGACAAAGGGTTCTTTGTCACGTTGGGCTTAGCCCTTCTTTCGTTGATATATCCATGGATTTATTTCTTTTTCTATTTCAATAGCAATGAGTTCTCACTCTTTGCTATGCTACTTCCCTTAATAGGAGTCGTCTTTACCCTGGCATTGGAAGTATTTACTCTTTACCGTTTTGCCCCATATGCTTTGTTCTTAGGTAATGTTTCCGGTCTGGCCTTTTATATCTATGGTATGTATTACTACATCTCCATTGTTCAAAGTGCTATTGATGCACAAGGGTTATCCTTTGCCTTCCTTTTTACCGCAATCCTAATTGGTTTGGCATTACTTATTAGCATCATCAATGTATTTCTTTCCCAAACAAAGGAGGAAAAGAACAAATGAAAATTTTAAAGATAGCAACAAAGGTTTCTTTTGTATTATTCTCCACCAC
>CACXYG010000040.1 GCA_902771745.1 uncultured Erysipelotrichaceae bacterium
TACCTAAAAAGACCTGATTCTCAACGAATTAGGTCTTTTTGTTATGGAAAAAGGGCGTTGTCCAACCCACATTTAGAATGTAGGTTTTTCAACAGCCCCATTCAATTTTTTTTATAACTTTGGAAGTTTACTTAGCAGCTTCTTCAGCAACTGGAGCTTCAGTCTTGGCGGCTAATTTAGCGTTCTTTCTTAAAGTACGTAAACCAGCGGCAGAGACTCTGATTCTCTGCTTCTTGCCATCGACAACGATGGTAGTAGTCTGAAGGTTGACGTTCCAACGTCTGCAGGTGTGTCTCATAGAATGAGAAACGTTCTTACCAGACATAGGTTTCTTTCCAGTGATAGGGCATGTTCTAGACATATTCAGTATCCTCCCAATTAAGCACAATAAATCAATTCTTCACAAAAACGTGCTTATAAATACTACCATAATCCAACCGAGTAATCAATAAAAATATTTCAGTTAACCCCTTTCGATTTTAAATTGCTGTCTTTGGTCTGCTACAGAATCCTTTTTTAGCAGGCATAGTAATAGAAATGTAGATCCTTAATCAGCTGTAGACCTTCCACAAAGTCGTTTTTTACTTCATCCAGGCTTAGTGAATAGCCAAAGACCATATGGTAACCTGATTTAGAGTTATCTTGAGGATAAAGAAGAGAAACTTTCTTGCTGATTTCATCTACTTCGTCTTTTGTCAACGTATGGTTTTCTTCAAAGGTGAAGAGAGCACCATATTTATAGTCATTTTTTTTGAAATAGGAATGCTTTTCTTTCTGAACCAAGTTGCAGTACTCAAAATAGAGACTGACTTCTTTTGGGGAATTTTGACATCCCATAAGGCACAATAGAGGAATTAAAGTGAAACCTTTTAATTTCATATGTTCGTTCCTTTCTATAACTCGATAATTTCATTATAAACTGAAAAAGACATTTTTCAACGAAAACGTTTTCTTGTTTCGTTTGTCAAATTTAATTCGATTCCTTAGCAATAGGTAAATCACTATCTAGGGTTGTGGATATAAAGGAATAAATTAAATGGCATGTTGTTTGCACAGTCCGTTCACGATCGGTTTGTGGTCAATTTATCATTTAATTGGCTTTTCTAAGCCAAGTGGAAAGCAGTAAAAGTAAGACATTTGTATAACGTCAAAAAAGCGATGCTCGTTTTTTGCGCAGTTTGTATCTGAGACGGCAATGAATGCGCAAATATATCTAATATTCACTATATTATGCGCATTTTAGTCCGATTTTGCTTGCCTATTTATGCGCAAAATGAGTATAATACCTCGATATTAAATATAGGAGGATTGCACCATGGATGAACAAATGGAAATGCAAGTCACTGACCAGTTCAACGAATTATTCGAACGCGTCAGAAAAGCTCAGGAAATTTATGCTACTTACACTCAGGAACAGGTCGACAAGATCTTCCAGGCTGCTGCTGTTGCTGCCAACAAGGCTCGTACGCTTTTAGCCAAGGAAGCTGTTGCTGAAACTGGTATGGGTGTTATCGAAGACAAAGTCATGAAGAATCACTTTGCCGCCGAATATATCTATAATGCCTATCGTTATGCTAAGACCTGCGATGTCTTAGAAAGAGATGACGACAATGGTTATCAGACTGTTGCCGAACCTTTAGGTATCTTAGGCGGTGTTGTTCCAACTACCAACCCAACCTCTACCGTCATTTTCAAGTCCTTATTAGCTCTTAAGACCAGAAATGCTATCATCTTCTCCCCACATCCAAGAGCTACTAAGTGCACCATTCACGCTGCTCAGATTGTTTTAGATGCCGCTGTTAAGGCCGGTGCTCCAGAAGGCATCATCGCCTGGATTGAAAAGCCAAGCATCGAAATGTCTAACCTCTTGATGAAGTCTTGTGACTGCATCTTGGCCACTGGTGGTCCAGGTATGGTCACTGCTGCTTACTCTTCTGGTAAGCCAGCTATCGGTGTTGGCCCAGGTAATGCTCCTGTCATCATCGATTCTAGCGCTGATATCAAGATGGCCGTTTCTTCCATCATCCATGGTAAGACCTTTGATAATGGTATGATCTGCGCCTCTGAAAACTCCATTCTTGCTTTAGCCGACATCTATGATGCCGTCAAGGAAGAAATGGCTTATCGTGGTGCTTACTTCCTCAACAAGGATGAATTAAACAAGGTCAGACAGACCATCATCATCCATGGCGCTACCAATGCCAAGGTTGTCGGTAAGTCCGCTTGCGAAATCGCTACTATGGCTGGTTTCACTGCTCCAGAAGGCACCAAGATTTTGGTTGGTGAAGTTGAGAAGGTTGATCAGAGTGAAGAATTTGCTCATGAAAAACTTTGCCCAGTCATCGCCATGTACAAGGCTGCTGATTTTGACGACGCTATGGCCAAGGCCAAGGTCTTATTAAAGGCTGGTTGGGGTCATACTGCTGATTTATATGTTGATGTCTTGAACCACTCTGATTTGATCGATCGTTTCAAGAATGAAATGCAGGCTTGCCGTTTGTTGGTCAACACTCCATCTTCTTTAGGTGGTATTGGTGACATCTACAACTTCAGAATCAAACCATCCTTAACTTTAGGTTGTGGTTCCTGGGGTGGCAACTCTGTTTCCGGTCAGGTCGGTATTGAAAACCTTTTGAACATTAAGACTTTAGCAATAAGGAGAGAAAATATGCTTTGGTTCAGAACTCCAAGTAAGATCTTCTTCAAGCCAGGTTGCTTAGGCAAGGCTTTAGAAGAATTAAAGTATGTCTATGATAAGAAGAGAGTCTTGATCATCACCGATAAGTTCTTATTCACTTCCGGTATGGTCGATAAGGTTGTTAAACCTTTACAGGCCCTTGGTATCCAGACTGAAATCTACTCCAACGTTTCTCCAGATCCAACTCTTGCTTGCGCTGAGGAAATCGTTGGTGTCTGCAAGTTCTTCATGCCAGATGTCATCCTCGCTTTAGGTGGTGGTTCCCCAATGGATGCCTCCAAGATCGCTTGGGTCATGTATGAACATCCAGAAGTCAGCTTCTCTGATATGGCTATGGACTTCATGGATATCAGAAAGAGAGTCGTCAACTTCCCGAAGATGGGCGACAAGGCTATGTTGGTCTGCATTCCAACCACTGCTGGTACTGGTTCTGAAGTTACTCCATTCGCTATCATCACCGATCAGAGAGATGGTACCAAGTATCCAATCACTGACTATGAATTGATGCCAAATATGGCCATCATCGATTCCGATTTGATGCTCAACATTCCTAAGGGCTTAACCAGAGCTTCTGGTATTGATGCTTTAACGCATTGTATGGAAGCTTATGCCTCTATGTATGCTACTCCATTCACCGATTCTATGGCTAAGGAAGGTATCTCTGAAATCTTTAAGTATCTCCCAAGAGCCTACAAGTTTGGTGCTACTGATCCAGAAGCCAGAGAACATATGGCTCATGCTGCTACCTTAGCTGGTATCTCCTTTGCCAATGCTTTCTTAGGTATCGATCACTCTCTTGGTCACAAACTTGGTGCCTATCATCATCTTCCACACGGCTATTGCGTCTCTTTGATGCTCACCAGAGTCATGAAGTTCAACGCTGGCGAAAAGCCAACCAAGATGGGTACCTTCCCACAGTACAAGTATCCACATACTTTAAGAAGATACTGCGAAATTGCTGAAATGCTTGGTATCACCGGCAAGACCGATGAAATCAAGTTCCAGAAGCTCGTTGATAAGATCGTCGCTTTACAGAAAGAAATCGAATTACCACTTACCATCAAGGAAGCTGGTGTTGATGAAACCAAGTTCTTAGAGAACATCGATCAGATGAGCGAAGACGCTTTCAACGACCAGTGCACTGGTGCCAACCCACGTTATCCTTTGATTTCTGAAATGAAAGAATTATATCTTCAGGCATATTACGGCGAAGAAGTGTATAATAGAAGTAATAAGAAATCCAAGAAGGAGAACAACTAATGGCTACCAAGACGAGAAAAGATTTAGGCGAAGTTATTTCCGAACACAACCACAAGACCGTTTACGTCAAGGATGGTGTCATCACGAAGGTTTTCGACCACAAATTCTATGATGGCTCTTTCGCATTCAAGGAAGCGATGTATCAGCAGTACGCTTATGAATGCAAGATTTCTGTCCCACAGGTCTATGGTGTCTTCCAGGTCGGCGAAGACTGGGCTATTTCCTCTCAGGAAATCAAGGGTAAGACCTTAGCTCAGATGATGGCCGAAGATCCGGAACACAAGAAGAAGTATGTTGTTGAATTGGTCAAGATTCACATCCAGCTCTTATCCAGACTTTCTTCCAACCTCATGCTTCCAAAGTTGAAGGATAAACTCAACTCTTACATCTCTGATTCTGGTTTATCTTCTTCTACTCGCTATGACTTACATGTCAAGCTCGAGAAGATGCCAAATCACTACAAGTTCTGTCACGGTGACTTCTTCCCACAGAATGTCATCTTCGATGAAACTGGTAAGTACTACATCCTCAACTGGGCTCATGTCACCAGAGGTAATGCTTCTGCTGACGCTTCCATGACCTATCTCTTATTCTTGCTCAATGGTGATGAAAAGGCTGCGAACACCTATTTAAGAGAGTTCTGCAAGAAGACCTACACCAATGAAAGCTATGTCCAGCAGTGGATCTCTGTCTGCTCTGCTGCCAAGTTAAAGTCTGTCTCTGATGAAGCCCAGAAGAAGCTTCTCTTAGATAATATCGACGTCGTCGAATACTAGTTTGATTGATCACCGCCCAGGTAACTAAACCCACCTGGGTGGTTTTCTTTTGGAAACTAATTTTCTTGTTTTGGTTTGTTTATGATTATGTTATTTAGACTATATATATCTTTTTATTTCTTTTTAAGTATTGTAAAATATATCAAGCATGAAAATGCTATGTAAATGGAGGTCTTTTTATGGGTCTTTATGATATTGTACGCTTTGAAGGCGTCAACCAAGACTGGTTACTTTATAAGTTCCCAAGCGATGAATTCAATACGAAATCTAAGTTGATTGTTTCTCCTGCTCAGATTGCGATATTGGTTCACAACGGTCAGATTGAGAAAATTTTGGAAAGTGGCACTTATACCTTGAATACGGAATTATTGCCATTCATCAAGAGATTTACAAAAGGTATCTTTTCTGGCAACAATCCTTATCCGATGGAAGTCTACTTCCTCAACAAGAGATTGAAGTTAGATTTCTTCTGGGGTACAAGTGATCCGATTGAAGTCTTAGATCCTCAGTATAAGATCATCTTGAGAATGAGAAGCAGAGGTCAGCTCGGTGTCAAGTTAGAAAACTATCAGTATTTCTATCAGACCTTAGTTGGTACGCTCTTAAAGAATAGAGTCATCACCTTTGCTGTCTTAAATGAATACTTCAGAGGTATCATCAACCAGAAGATCAAGAAGAACATCGCCAATAAGATGATCGGCGAGAAAATCACCTTCTTTGAAATCGGTCTTCATTTAGATGAGCTTCAGAAGTCCAGCGAAGAAGAATTGAATGAAGAATTTGCCAAGTTTGGTTTCAATGTGGTCAATTTCTCTATCGAATCGATTGATTGTCCAAAAGAAGATACCGATAAGCTCAATGAAATTCTTCATAAGAAAGCCGAACTCGACCAGCTTGGTGATACTGGTTATCGTACCGCTCGCGGTTATGATGTCTTAGAAGCTGGTGCCAAGGGTAATGGCAAAGCTTCTGCTTTCATGGGTGTCGGTATGGGTATGCAGATGGGGCAGGCTGCCAATGTCGGCGCTGGTGGTATCATTCCACCAAGTAATGCTCAGGCTGAGAATAAAGGTGATACCATCGAATGTCCAAAGTGCGGTAAGGAAATTCCTGCTAAGAGCAAGTTCTGCCCAGAATGTGGATGTAAGATTGTTCATGAATGTCCAAAGTGTGGCGCTAAGGTTTCTCCAAGACAGAAGTTCTGTCCAGAATGCGGCACTAAACTTTATGGGGAGGAAAACTAATCATGTATAAAAAGGTTTCAATATTATTGGTTGCCTTGATTGCTCTCGGTTTGATGATTGGCTTACCGTTCTCGTTTAATAATGAGGCGGTTGTCAACAATACTGCAGTTCTCATCTTCTACATTATTTCTAAGAGTGTTTTTGGTTTAATCTTCATCTTTGCTGTTTTATGGTCGGTTTTATCAACTCGTGCAAGAGGTTCTATCTATCTTCTTTTATTGGTCGCTACATTACTTCAGGGCTTCCCAGCCTTATGCCGTGCCTCCTTGTTCATGGATGCTTTTACGCTTCCATTCAACATCTTGATGATCGCTCTTGGCTTGATTGTCTTTGTGGTTGTTTTCATGATGAATTCCTGGACGAGCAAGACGCAGGTTGCCTCTGATGAAAAATATGTCGGCAAGGAAATTCCGATTCAAGAAGAAAAGGTTACCTTAGACGATAAGGGAGAATAATATGGCTAACTTTGAGTGTCCTAATTGCGGAAATATCGTTCCCGAATCTGATAGATGCTGTAAATATTGTGGCACTGCTAATCCAAACTTCAGCAATCCCAAGAAAGTTTTCAACAACATTACTTCCACTTTGAATTCTACTTTTGGTTCAAGTAATAACCCCTCTTCTAGCTCTTCTGCCTCTTCTGCGAAATCAAAGAAACAATTCTCGGTTGGTATCTTTGTCCTTTTGCTCATCTTCTTCTGGCCAGCCGCAATTATCTATTTACTCGTTACAACTGCTTCATAATTACTTGGGTCACCTTCTTGGAGGGTGACCTTTTTGTATGGGTCCTGCTAACTCCCTCTTAAAATATATATGTGTTTCAGGTATAATATATTTTATTGAGGTAATTTTTCTAAGTGGACAGTATACTGTTATTAGCTGAAGTTGTTAGTGATGACGAAGTTCCTCTGGTATGGGGAATGCCCTTGTGGGCCGCATGGATTGTCATCGGTGCATTATTGATTTTCACGGGTATGTTTTCGGCATGCGAGAATGCCTACTCAACCTGTAATAAATATCATTTCCGTGCTGAAGCGGAAAAAGGAAAGAGATACGCTAAGATTATCACGAGTCTGGTAGACAGGTTTGATAATTCCTTAGTGGCCATTTTGGTTACGTCAAATACCTTGGCGACGTTGATGTCTTTTATCTCTGCTATGGTTTGGTTACAGATCTCAAAGACTTCTGGTTGGGCTGATGGTGTGGAAGCCATCATCTCCACAGTTGTCATGGGTTTCTTGTTCTATGTTGTCGCTGATACCATTCCTAAGGTCATCTCTAGAGCGATTCCTGATAAAATTGCTGTTCTGATGGCTTATCCATTGAGAGTGTTACAGATCATATTATTCCCAATTATTTGGGTATTTAAAAAGTTGTTAACGTTTATTCATAAGAAGTTACACTTAAAAGATGAAAGCTTGTTAAGTAAGGAAGACTTGTTATTTGAAGCAAATCAGGCCATTAATGACGACGCGGATATCCTAGAAGATGAAGAGAGTGAAGAGGAGCCGGAAAAACTCTTTGAGAAAGATGAAACGGAAATCTTTAACCACGTCTTATCTTTCGATGAGATGACCGTGGCTCAGGTTTATGTTCCTTTGAGAAATACGTTTGCTTTAGATATCAATGGTTTGACTGCCAGCAGAGTCAACAAGGTCATCGAAGAGACCAATTATTCTCGTATCCCGATTTTTGATGAAGAAAAGAAAGATATCATCGGTGTTCTTGTTTTACGTATCTACTTTGAAGAATATATGAAGGATAAGCATCTAAGTATCCCTTCTATTTTGGAAGGTGTTGTTGAGATTCCTTTTGATATGAAGCTTGATGATGCTTTAGAAGAATTGAATTCTCAGAAACTGCATTTGGGTGTCGTCAAGAAAGATGGCGAAGTCATGGGTATTATCACCATGGAAGATATCCTAGAAGAAGTCGTCAATGATATTTCTGAGACTCCTACTCACGAATCAGATATGGAGGTGGAACATGAATAGTTCAATTACCTTCATTATCATTTATAGTATCGCCTTGCTCTTCTTCTTGGTCTGTTCCTTTGTCTTTTCAAGTGCAGATATGACTTATGGCAGTGTTCCACTTCATAAGTTAGATGCTGAACTGAAAGGAAATCCAAATAAGAAATCCCTGATCAGAGCAAAAAGGCTTGCTGGTAACTACGACCGTACGATTACCACCATACTTTTTATGAACGATGTCGTCAACGCTGGCTTAGACTCCGTTTCTACTCTTCTTGGTGTCACCATCTGTGGTCTTGTCTTAAATCAAACTGGCACACCATATGAAGAAACCTGGGGTTTGGTTGCTTCTTTAAGTGTCTTAGTCTTTAAGATCACCTTTGGTGAAATTGTTCCTAAGTCGATTTCTAAAGTCAATAACTTAACCTTATCGAAAGCCTATTCTGGTTTGATCACGGCTTTGATGTATATCTTTGCTCCTATCACTTATCCAGTATCCTTGTTAGGTAGAGGTGTGGCTAAAGTGTTCAAGCAAACCGTTTCTGAAGAACCTGTTGCAGAAGAAGAATTACATGAGATGGTCGATGAGATTGAAGAAAGAGGCCAGGTGGATGAAGATAAGGCCGATATGCTTCATGACACCATCAAATATGCTACGACTCAAGCTAACGAGATCATGACGCCAAGAGTGGATGTCTATGCCATTGATATTGATGATCCATTAGAAGAAATCTTACAGGATCATGAACTCTATCTCCATGGTCGTATTCCGGTCTATGAAGATACGATCGATAATGTCATCGGTTATATCCAGATGAAGACGTTGATGAAGCAGGTATTATCTGGTGAACCATTCGAGTTGAAAGACTTGCTTCTAGAACCGATGAGATTCCCAGATACTGCTGAGATCAACGACATTTTACGTGAGTTTAAGAAGACCAAGAAACAGTTTGCTTTGGTCATTGATGAATATGGTGGTCTTGATGGTATTATCACCATGGAAGATATCCTAGAAGAGATTGTTGGTGAAATCTGGGACGAGAATGACCGTATGCAGGAACCGATTGTCGAAAGAGCGGATGGCTCTTATATCATCGATGGTGCTGTCACCTTAGCGGACTATTGTGATTTATTTGATATCGATTTTGAAAGCGTCAATACGGATTATGTCACCATCGGTGGCTTCTTGATTGAATTGTTGGATGATCAGTTTGCCAAAGTTGGAGATGAAGTTGATTTTGAAAATACGCATATCAAGGTCATCGCTTTAGATGATAATGATGCGGTCAGCAGAATCTTAGTTACTGTCAACAGTGAAGAAGACGAAGAAAAAGAAGAAAAGAACTCGGACTAAATCTGAGTTCTTTTTTTAACATTTAGGATAATACCAATTAAGTGTTGATATTCAAGATTTGCCTCTTTTGCAGCATGCTTCCCATAATCTTGGACTCAAACTTCTCAAGCGACGGATTCTCAT
>CACXYG010000041.1 GCA_902771745.1 uncultured Erysipelotrichaceae bacterium
GGGACAGTTGATTGTGAAATAGACTTGCAAGAATAATATAGCATGCCAAACCATGCATTCCAACATCAAAGAATGCATTCTTTGATGTTGGAATATTATTTCACTTATTGTTCTATCGCAGTTATTTAAAAAATTGGTATTGACAAATTAGAAAGTCACAAAATTGAGAAAGAAAAATGGAAATTTCATTAATTTTTTATAAAAAACCATAAAAATAAAACAAAAGTTGCAAATTGGAATGCACACTGAGCGCGCACTTGAAACCCTTTTCAACAAGAAACGAGCTACAATGGCGCAAAAATCGATTTTTGAAAGAATTTTCATAAAAAATCGCAAAAAAACCATTTATTTTTTCAAAATAATGTCTATAATTGTAGTAGTTAATAGGAGGACATTAATAAATGTCAGTTAAAGTTGCAATTAACGGTTTTGGTCGTATTGATCGTTTAGCATTCAGACAGATGTTTGGTGCTGAAGGTTATGAAGTCGTTGCTATCAACGATCTCACTAGCCCAAAGATGTTAGCTAACCTTCTCAAGTATGATACTGCTCAGGGTGGTTATGCTGGCCATATCGGCGAAAACTTACACACCGTCTCTTCCAAGGAACCAGTCCTTGCTGAAGACAAGAAGACCGTCTTAGAACCAGGTTCTATCACTGTCGATGGCAAGGAAATCACCATCTATGCCAAGCCAAATGCTGCTGAATTACCATGGGGTGAATTAGATGTCGATGTCGTCTTAGAATGCACCGGCTTCTATTGCTCTAAGGAAAAGGCTATGGCTCACGTCAATGCCGGCGCCAAGAAGGTTGTTATCTCTGCCCCAGCTGGCAAGGATCTTCCAACCATCGTCTTTGGTGTCAATGAAAAGACTCTTACCAAGGAAGACAAGATCATCTCTGCTGCTTCCTGCACCACTAACTGCTTAGCCCCAATGGCCAAGGCTCTTAATGATTATGCTCCAATCCAGTCTGGTATCATGTCCACCATCCACGCCTACACTGGCGATCAGATGATCCTTGATGGCCCACACAGAAAGGGCGATTTAAGAAGAGCCAGAGCTGGCGCTGCCAACATCGTTCCAAACTCCACTGGTGCTGCTAAGGCTATCGGTCTTGTCATCCCTGAATTAAATGGCAAGCTCATCGGTTCTGCCCAGAGAGTCCCAGTTCCAACTGGTTCCACCACCATCCTTACTTCTGTTGTCAAGTTCGATGGCGAACTCACTGCTGATGGTATCAACGCTGCCATGAAGGCCGCTTCCGCTACCTATGCTGGTGGTGTCTCCTTCGGTTACAATGAAGACCAGATCGTCTCTTCCGATGTCATCGGTATGAGATTTGGTTCCCTCTTCGATGCCACCCAGACCATGGTCTCCAAGATCGCTGAAGGCTTATATGAAGTTCAGACTGTTGCCTGGTATGACAACGAGAACTCCTACACCTCTCAGATGGTCCGTACTATCAAGTACTTCGCTGAAAATTGCTAATATCAGCCTTTGCTGAACCGTAATTTTCGCTAACACAATTTGAAAAACGGGGCATCCATTGATTTGGATGCCCTTATTTAAAACAAGGAGAAACAACCAGTTATGAAAAAAGTTGTTACTGATTTAAAAGTTAACGGTCTTACCGTTTTAGTCCGTGTTGACTTCAACGTCCCACACAAGGGTGAAGTCATCTCTGATGATAACCGTATCCACGCCGCCATCCCAACCATCGCTGAATTATTAAAGAACAACGCCAAAGTTGTCTTATGCTCTCACCTTGGTAAGGTCGCCTGGAAGAAGTTAAAGAAGGGCGAAGCCACCAAGGAAGATATCGAAAAGCAGATGAAGAAGAATGACCTTTCTATCGTCATCAACCCATTAAAGGGCTACTTAGATGAAGCTCTTGGCAAGGATGTCAAGGTCTCCTTCTGCAAGGCCACCCGTGGTGAAGAATTAAAGGCTGCTGTCGCCGCCCTCAACCCAGGTGATGTTCTTGTCATGCAGAACACCCGTTATGAAGCTGGTGAAGAAAAGAACGATCCAGAATTAGCCGCTGAATGGGCTAGCTTAGCTGACGCTTTCGTCATGGATGCTTTCGGTTCTGCCCACAGAGCTCACGCTTCCACCTTCGGTGTCCCAGAAGCCTTAAAGAAGGCTGGTAAGGAAACCGCTGTCGGTTTCTTGATGGAAAAGGAAATCAAGGGCTTAGGCCGTTGTGTCACTCCAAAGGAAGATGAACGTCCATACATCGCCATCTTAGGCGGTTCCAAGGTCTCTTCCAAGATCGAAGTCATCGACTCCTTATTAAAGAAGTGCGATAAGATCTTGATCGGTGGTGGTATGTCCTATACCTTCAAGAAGGCTGTCTATGGCATTGATGTCGCTGCTTCTTTATGCGAAGAAGATCAGCTCGAATATGCCAAGAAGTGCTTCGAAACCGGTAAGATTGTTCTTTCTATCGATACCGTCTTAGCCAAGGGCTTAAACTTCGATGATCTTTCCGCCAAGGCTGAAGATCTCAAGGAATTAGACGGCAACGTCAACTTCCCAGCTGGTTATGAAGGTGCCGATATCGGTCCAAAGACCCGCGATTTATATGCTTCCATCATCGCCAGTGCCAAGACCATCTTCTGGAACGGCCCAATGGGTGTCTTCGAAAATCCAGATTTACAGGCTGGTACCAAGGCTGTCTGTGAAGCTTGTGCCAAGGCCACCAAGAACGGTGCTTTCACCGTCATCGGTGGTGGTGATTCCGCCGCTGCTGCTAAGCAGTTTGGCTATACCGCTGACTTCAGCCACGTCTCTACTGGTGGTGGTGCCTCTTTGGAACTCATCCAGTTCAACGGTAGCTTACCTGGCATCGATGTCATCGAGGATAAGTAAACATGGCTAGAAAAAAGTTTTTGATGGGCAACTGGAAGATGAACCACACCATCGCCGAAGCCAATGCCTTCTGCGAAGATGTCAAGGACGCTTCCTTAGTCAAACTCGCCCGTAACAAGGGTGTTATGCTCGGTGTTGCTCCTACCTTCTTATCCTTAACCGCTGTTAAGAAACACGCTCATGGTCTCATCGTCTCTGCTCAGGATGTTCACTATGCGGATCATGGTGCTTATACTTCCAACATCTCTATTCCTATGCTTAAGGAAATTGATGTCAACTGGTCCATCATCGGTCACTCTGAAAAGAGAACCTATGAAGGCGAAACCAGCTTCACTTGCAACCGCAAAATCAAGGCTATGGTCGCTAACGATATGCACGCCATCTATTGTGTCGGCGAAACCGCTGCTCAGTATGATGCTGGCATCACCAAGGATGTCATCCGTGAACAGGTCGTCACTGGTCTCCAGGGTTTAACCAAGGATCAGATGGCCTACATCGTCTTAGCTTATGAACCAGTCTGGTCTATCGGTACTGGCAAGAACGCCTCTGTCGAAATCGCCCAGGATATCTGCTCCTACATCCGTGGTCTTATCAATGAATTATTCGGTAAGGTCGCTTCTCAGAAGGTTCAGATTCTCTATGGTGGTTCCGTCAAGCCAAACAACATCCACGACTATCTTCAGGCCGAAGATGTCGATGGTGCCTTGGTTGGTGGTGCTTCCTTAAAGAGCGCTTCCTTCAAGGAACTCTTAGAAAACATCTAAGTCAAAAATGGGATGCCTTTTAGCAAGATTTTTGCGAAAAAGGCATCTTTTTTTTGTTCCCCTTATCTCTCAAGACTTGAGTTATTTCAATGCAAAACATTTCTATTTCTGCATTTAATTTTATATAATTTGGCGATGGGAGTTTTTCCCATATATATCTATATAAATAAGAGGAGGTACAAAAATGGAAGAATATCATGTTTATCCAGAACGTACATACAAAGAAACAAAAGCGATTAACTCTTCAACAAACTTAGCCATATTCAAAGTATATTTATGGTTTGCGCTTGGTCTACTGATCACTGGTGTTGTCTCTCTTACCATACCAAACTTGCTCATCGCCTTGATTGAGACAAGCGAAGATTCTAATGCCATTGCCACAGGCTATACTATCGCCATGGTCATCTCGGTCGTCTTGATGATTCCAGCGGCGATTGTCATGGCTGTTCAAAGCTTTAGACGAAACTTCCCGTTGATGCTTGTCACCTATATCCTCTATTCGGTGGCTATGGGTGTTCTCTTATCCTCCATCATGTTGAACTTTGTCGGTTCCGGAAGTCAGGGCATCTACACCATCTGCACCGCCTTCTTTGCTACCGGTAGCATCTTCTTGATCATGGGTCTTCTGACGGCCTTTACCAAAATCAATTTCCACGCCTTTATTCCGATTATCACCACTCTTGCTATCGGCGCTTTGACCATCTCCTTAGTCAACTTCTTCTTAGGCTCGGCCATGATCTACTGGATTGTCGAATTTGTCATCTTTGGTATCATGATCATTGTTGTCGGTATTGATACTTACAATATCAAGAAGATCGCTGAAAGAGGTGGTTTTGATAATCCTAACCTTGCTCTGTATTGCGCTTTTAGCTTATACACCGACTTCATCTGGATCTTCATCCGTATTCTCTACTACTTGATGATCTTCAGCAGAAGAAATTAAACTTTGTTTCTTAACCCGGCATTTTGCCGGGTTTTTCTTTGCTGCCATAATGTCGATAAAAAGGGCACTTTTTCGTTACGCTCAACCGGGCGTTTCAAAAAAGATAAAAAAACCTTTGACATTGACTTTTCCTTCTACTATAATCTCTATCGTCGCATATTCCGGGCTCAGCCCGCTCTTTTTATGGGGAAAAGCGGAAACACCCGGCTATGTGGATAGGTTATTTATTTAAAATCCGGAGGGAAGAAAATGCCTACTATTAACCAGTTGGTCAGAAAAGAGAGAGAAGATAAGCTCTACAAATCTAAGAGCCCTGCTCTCGGCAAGAGATTCGATTCTCTTAACAAGAAGGAGAAGGCTATCGCTGCTCCTCAGAAGAAGGGTGTTTGCACCCGTGTTGGTACTATGACTCCTAAGAAACCTAACTCTGCTGCTCGTAAGTACGCCAGAGTCAGATTGTCTAACGGCTATGAAGTCACTGCCTATATCGGTGGTGAAGGTCATAACCTTCAGGAACATAAGGTTGTCTTAATCCGTGGTGGTCGTGTCCGCGACTTGCCAGGTGTCAGATACCACATCGTTCGTGGCGCTATGGAATGCTTCGGTGTTGAAAATCGTAAACAGGGTAGATCCTTATACGGCACCAAGAAAGACGGTAGCGTCCAGAAGAAGTAAGGAGTAAACGACAATGCCAAGAAAGAACGGTTCAGTTGAAAAAAGAGATGTTTTAGCAGATCCAATCTATAACTCTAAGTTAGTTACCAGATTGATCAACCGCATCATGCTCGATGGTAAGAAGGGTACTGCCCAGACCATTCTCTATGGTGCTTTCGAAAAGGTCGAAAAGAAGACCGGCAAACCAGCCTTAGAGGTTTTCGAAATCGCTTTAGGCAACATCATGCCAGAAGTTGAATTGAAGGCCAGAAGAGTTGGTGCTTCCAACTATCAGGTCCCGATTGAAGTCGCTCCTGAAAGAAAGGTCACTTTAGGCTTACGTTGGTTAGTCACTTTCTCTCGTTTACGTAACGAGAAGACTATGACTGACAAGTTAGCTGGCGAAATCATTGATGCCGCTAACGGTACTGGTGGTGCTGTCAAACGTAAGGAAGATATGCACAAGACTGCTCAGGCTAACCAGGCCTATGCTCACTATCGTTGGTAATCCACGATTCGAGCAAGAATATAAAAGGAGAAATTTAGCCTATGGCAATGGATAACGATCAGGCGATGGTAGCAGCTTATAAGGCTGTACCGCTTGAAAGAGTTAGAAATATCGGTATCATGGCTCACATCGATGCCGGTAAAACCACTACTAGTGAGCGTATCCTCTTCTATACTGGTAAGACCCATAAGATCGGTGAAACCCATGACGGTGCTTCCGCTATGGACTTCAACGAACAGGAACAGAAGAGAGGTATCACCATCTATTCTGCCGCCACTACTTGTATCTGGAAGGATTATCGTATCAACTTAATCGATACTCCAGGCCACGTCGACTTCACTGCTGAAGTTGAACGTTCCTTAAGAGTTCTCGATGGTGCCGTTTGCGTCCTCGATGGTAAAAACGGTGTCGAACCTCAGACTGAAACTGTCTGGAGACAGGCTGATAAGTATAACGTTCCACGTATCGTTTTCGTCAACAAACTTGATGCTACTGGCGCTGACTATGAAATGTCCGTCGCTTCCATCAAGGAAAGATTAGGTGCCAACGGTGTCGCTATCGCTTACCCAGTTGGTATCTCTCAGACTTTATTAGGTCTTATCGACTTAGTCGAAATGAAGGCTTGGTTATGGGATCACGATCCAAAGAAGTCTGAACAGATGGCTCCAAAGATCGTTGATTTAGATGATCCAGCTCTTGCTGATTTCCAGCACGATGTTGAACAGGCCAAGGTCTATCATCAGGTCATGATCGAAACTCTTGCCAACAATGATGACACCTTAATGGAAAAGGTTTTGATGGAAGAAGCCCCAACGGTTGAAGAAATCAAGGCCGCTATCCGTAAGCAGGTCATTGCTGTCAAGGTCTTCCCAACCATCCCAGGCTCTGCCTACAAGAACAAGGGCGTCCAGTACGTTCTTGATGCTGTCAGAGATTACTTACCATCTCCACTTGATGTCCCAGCTCCTGTTGCTCACACCAAGGATGGCGGTGATGTCGTCATCTCTGTCGATCCTAAGGCTCCATTCGTCGCCTTAGCCTTCAAGCTCACTACCGACCAGTTCGGTACCTTATGCTTCTTCCGTGTTTATTCCGGTACCATCAAGTCCGGCTCTTATGTCTACAATGTCCGTAAGGGCACCAAGGAAAGAGTCTCCAGACTTGAATTAGTCAATGCCGATTCTCACGAAAACATCACTGAAGCCAAGGCCGGTGAAATTGCCGCCGCTGTCGGCTTCCAGTCCACCAGAACTGGTGATACCTTAGTTGGTGATGACGATCCAAAGGTCGAACTTGAATCCATCAAGTTCCAGGAAGCCGTTATCTCCGAAGCTATCGAACCTGTCAAGAAGGGCGACCAGGATAAAATGGCCTCCTTACTCGTCAAGTTCACTGAAGAAGATCCAACCTTCCATTACTATACCGATGCTGAAACTGGTCAGGGCATCATCGCCGGTGTCGGCGAACTTCAGTTGGATGTCAACGTCACTCGTTTAAAGAATGACTTCGGCATCGAAACCAGAGTTGGTGCTCCACAAGTCGCTTATCGTGAAACCATTCAGACCGCTGCTGAATGTGAAGGTAAGTACATCAAGCAGTCCGGTGGTCATGGTCAGTATGGTCACGTTGTCTTCAAGATGGAACCAAATCCAGGCAAGGGCAACGAAGTTACTGAAGCTATCACTGGTGGTGCCATTCCAAAGGAATTCATCAAGCCTTCTATCGATGGTTTGAATGATGCCTTCAATCGTGGTATGGTCGCTGGTTATCCAGTCGTTGACGTCAAGGCTACCTTAGTCTTCGGTTCCTATCATGATGTCGACTCTTCTGAAGCTGCCTATAAACTCGCTTCTGCTGAAGCCTTAAAGGCCGCCGCCAAGAAGTGCTCCCCAGTCATCCTTGAACCAATCGTCAAGGCTGAAATCACCTGCCCACTCGATTATGTCGGTACCGTTATGGGTGATGTCTCTTCCAGACGTGGTATGGTTGAAGGTATGGTCCAGAAGGCCAACGCTCAGCTTATCACTGCTAAGATTCCTCTTTCCAACATGTTCGGTTATATCTCTGACTTAAGAGCTATGACCCAGGGTAGAGGTATCTACACCATGGAATTCTCTAATTATCAGAAAGTTCCAAGCTCTGTTCAGGACGAAATTATCAAGAAGAGAGGTTAATACACTTCTCTCTTCTTGAAAATATAAGATAAAAAGTGTATAGTCATTGAGAATCTAATTTGGAGGAAAATTAAAATTATGGCTAAACAGAAGTTCGACCGTTCCAAACCAAACGTTAACATTGGTACTATCGGTCACGTCGACCACGGCAAAACCACTTTAACTGCCGCTATTACCCACGTTCTTGCTAAGAAGGGTTTATCCCAGGCAATGAACTATGATCAGATTGATGCTGCACCAGAAGAAAAGGCTAGAGGTGTAACCATTAACGCTGCTCACATCGAATACGATACTGCTAAGAGACACTACACCCACGTTGACTGCCCAGGCCATGCTGACTACATCAAGAACATGATCACTGGTGCCGCTCAGATGGATGGTGCTATCCTTGTTGTCGCTGCTACTGATGGTGTTATGCCACAGACCAGAGAGCACGTCTTACTTGCTCGTCAGGTCGGTGTCCCATACATCGTTGTCTTCCTCAACAAGTGCGATATGGTCGATGATCCAGAATTAATCGACTTAGTCGAAATGGATGTTCGTGAATTACTCAATTCCTACAACTTCCCAGGCGATGAATTACCAGTCATCCGTGGCTCCGCTTTACAGGCCCTCAACGGCGATGAAAAGGCTGAAGCCTCCATCATGGAATTAATGGATGCTGTTGATTCTTACATCCCAGATCCAGTCCGTGATAACGATAAGCCATTCTTAATGGCCGTCGAAGATGTCATGACCATCACTGGCCGTGGTACTGTTGCCACTGGTAGAGTTGAACGTGGTATCTTAAAGCCAAACGATGAAGTTGAAATCGTCGGTATCATGGATACCCGTAAGTGCGTCTGCACCTCTATGGAAATGTTCCGTAAGATCCTTGACTTCGCCGAGGCTGGTGATAACATTGGTGCCTTATTAAGAGGTGTCGACAGAGATCAGATCGTTCGTGGTCAGGTCATCTGCAAGCCAGGTTCCGTTACTCCACACAAGCATTTCAAGGGCCAGGTCTACGTCTTAAAGAAAGAAGAAGGTGGCCGTCACACTGCTTTCACTAACAACTACAGACCTCAGTTCTACTTCCGTACTACTGATGTTACTGGTACTGTTACTCTTCCAGCCGACGTTCAGATGGTTATGCCAGGCGATAACGTTCTTCTCGAAGTCGAACTTATCCACCCAATCGCTCTTGAAGCCCAGACCAAGTTCTCCATCCGTGAAGGTGGTCACACTGTCGGTGCTGGTACCGTCGCTGAAATTATTGACTAATCTCAATAATCTTTAGTTACCTTACTTAGTGATTATTAAATCCCGTTTCCCTGATCAAGAAACGGGATTTTTTGATGTTTTAGCCTAAATTTTTACTTTCTTTTTCTTGAAACATATATAATACTTATACCCCAAGGGGAGGTTTATATGAAAAAAAAAAAAAAAGAAGAGTA
>CACXYG010000042.1 GCA_902771745.1 uncultured Erysipelotrichaceae bacterium
ATGGGGAGTTGGTGTTGCAGACTCTCGTATCCGCGATATGAGAAATATGACGATTGATATCGTTTCTGAATAAGGTTGGAGAATCTTTGCTCAAAGCGTCAAACTTACCATAAGGAAGTAAGCCGCACTTGATCAAAGCCTGGAAACCATTACAGATACCTAAGATCAAGCCTTTTCTTTCTAAAAGACGAGTCAAGGCTTCTTTGATTTCAACGTTGTTTAAGATGTTGGCGATGAACTTACCCGAACCATCTGGTTCATCGGCAGCAGAGAAACCACCCGCGAGCATGAAGATGTTGGCTTTATCAATCCACTTCTTCATCTCCTTGATGGAGTTATTGACATCACGGCTGGTAAGGTTCTTAAAGACGGTAGTCTTGACCTTAGCGCCAGCCTTGATGAAGGCTTTGCTGGAATCATAATCGCAGTTGGTGCCGGGGAAGACTGGGATATAGACAAGAGGTTTGTTGATGGCATCAAATGGATAGGTGGCAACTGGTTTGACGACCTCTTTGGTATAGGCTTCATTATGAGCGTCGGTGTTGGTCTTATAGACCTTGGTGTAGACGTTGAAGTTGGCGTTATAAAGTTCATCAAAGGTGAACTTGGTCTTGTTGATGCGATAGAAGTTCTTCTTGGTCTTACCTAAGAGGATGGCGTTTAGATAATCCAGTTCCTTCTTGGATTCGACAAGGATAGAACCATAAGACTTATCTAAAACCTTATCTTCATCATAAGTGACATCAAAGCCGATATGAGAACCTAAGGCTGGTTTAACTAAGGCTTCCAGTAGACCACCAAAACCAAGAGCAAAACCAGAGATGATGGTCTTATCCAAGATCTTGGAGTGGACATAGTTGAAGTTGGCCTTCAATTCTTCGACATTTGGCATCTGGTGAGCAAGTGGGTTGTGCTTGATGAGATATAAGTAGCTACCAGACTTCTTAAAGTCGGTAGAGATGACATCACGAGCATCGACCATGGTGATACCAAAAGCCATGAGCATCGGTGGAACATGGAGATTATCAAAGGAACCAGACATAGAATCCTTACCGCCGATAGAGGCGAGTTTGAAGTCATTCTGGGCCTTGATAGAACCGAGTAAACTTTCAAATGGTTTACCAAAGGTCTCTGCACAAGTCATCTTTTCAAAGTATTCCTGATAGGAATAACGCATATTGGAATAATCCGCACCAGCGGCGACAACCTTGGCAATAGAGTCGATGACAGCGTATTGAGCACCGAGGAATGGGGAAATCTCAGAGACAAATGGATCATAACCATAAGCCATGATAGAGGCATCGGTGGTGTTCTTGTTGTTACCGACAGGAAGCTTCTGACAGGATACCTGGGTTTCGGATAACTGATACTTACCACCATATGGCATCAAGACGGTAGAACGACCGATGGTGGAATCAAACATTTCTACTAAACCCTTTTGAGAAGCGACGTTCTTATCCGCAAGGAGGGCTAAACCTTCCTTCTTTAAGTCCTTGACTTCACGATGGAAGATATCCTTTTCTGGATAGGCGACAAGATGACACTTGGAAGTGTGCTTGGCACCGGCAGAATCAATGAAACTACGCTTGATGTTGACGTATAAAGTATCGTGATAATACATCTTCAAGGTTGGTTCAGCGGTGACTTCAGCAACGTGAGTAACCTCGATGTTTTCTTCTTTACAATATTTGATAAACTGCTGTTCATCCTTTGGTTCAACGACAACAGCCATTCTTTCCTGAGATTCAGAAATCGCAAGTTCGGTAGCATTTAAACCAGTATACTTGACTGGAACTCTATCCAAATAGATGACTAAGCCTGGGGCAAGTTCACCGATGGCAACGGAAACACCACCAGCACCAAAGTCGTTGGACTTCTTGATGAGTTTGCAGACTTCTTCTCTTCTGAAGAGATGCTCGATTTTTCTTTCTTCTGGGGCATTACCCTTCTGAACTTCACTAGAACAGGTTTCAATAGAATGGATGTTATGTTTCTTACTAGAACCAGTGGCACCACCAATACCATCACGACCCGTTCTACCACCAAGCATGAGGATGACATCACCAGCTTCTGGAGATTCTCTTCTGACATCCTTCGCTCTGACAGCACCGACAACGGCGCCGACTTCTAAACGCTTGGCAACATAACCATCATGATAGATTTCTTTGACATGGGTGGTGGCTAAACCAATCTGGTTACCATAGCTGGAATAACCCTGAGCCGCCTTGGTGGAGATGACGCTCTGTGGAAGCTTACCTTCTAAAGTATCAGCATAAGACTGGAAGATATCACCAGAACCAGTGACTCTCATAGCCTGATAGACATAAGCTCTACCGGAAAGTGGGTCACGAATGGCACCGCCAAGACAAGTGGAGGCACCACCAAATGGTTCGATTTCAGTTGGGTGGTTATGGGTTTCGTTCTTGAACTGTAAAAGCCATTTGACTTCTTCGTTATTTTCATGAACGTTGACATAGATAGAACAGGCATTGTTTTCTTCGCTGACTTCCAAATCATCTAAGAAGCCATGCTTTCTTAAATACTTGGCAGCGATGGTGGCCATATCCATCAAGCAGAGAGTCTTATCTTGTCTGCCAAGATCTTCTCTCATCTTCAAATAGAGATCATAAGCTTCGTGAAGTTCCTTGGAGATGAAGGATTCATCGATGGTGATCTCCGTAAGTTCGGTAGTGAACGTAGTATGTCTACAATGATCAGACCAATAGGTATCTAAGATTCTGAGTTCGGTTTCAAATGGATCACGGCCTTCCTTGTTGAAATAGTCGATGACACACTGCAAGTCATCTCTGTTCATGGCTAAGCCATATTCAGCGATGAAAGCATCCAACTCTTCACCCTTTAAGGTTCTTAAAGTATCTAAGACTTTGACTTCCTTGACTTCAGGCTGGCTGAACTCATGGAATTCTTTCATGTTCTTGACTCTGGATTCCACCGCGTTGACATAGTAGTTGGTGATCTTGGCTAAATCCTCGTCAGATAAGTCTTTATCGAAAATGACAAGCTTTGCAGACTTGATTCTGGCTTTGCACTTGGAATCGATCAACTTCAAGCAGGCTTCTGCCTGAGCGGCTCTCTGGTCAAACTGACCGGGGAGGTATTCGACAGACAAATATTTTTCCTTCTTTAAATCGATCTGGTCGAAGACTTCATCGGTGACAATTTCACCAAAGACGGAATATAAGGACTTTTCTAATAAATCTGGGTTGATATTGAAAATATCATAGATGTTGATGAATCGGAGATTCTTCAACTGTAAGCCCAAGTTAGAATTCAGCTCTTCTAAAAGGGAACTCGCCTCAACACGGAAACCTTCTTTCTTTTCGACAAAGATTCTTTTTTTCATGATCATTCCTCGATATTTAACTTTTCTTTATAAGATAGATATTCGTCTAACGTCAGGTTGTTGTAGGTGATATGGCCTAATTTTCTAAGTGGCCTTTCTTCACTCTTGTGATACATGTGAAGATGAGAAGCAGGAATCTCTTGTAACTTAGTAAGATTCTTCATATCTCGGCCTAGGATATTCTTCATTAAGGTAGGAGAGAGAAGAACAGGTTCTTCCATTCTTTCTCCGATTAAGAACTTATCTAGTTCTCTGAACTGATTGGTGTTACATCCTTCAATGGTGTAATGCCCACTGTTATGGGGACGAGGAGCCATCTCATTGAAGTAGAACTTATCTCCTTTGACAAAGTATTCGATGGTCAAGATGCCATAATAAGAAGCGCTCTTCATAAAGTCCTCACTTCTCTTGATCATCTCAGTCAAAGTGGATTCTTCCATCTTGACTGGAACAGCACTGATATCTAAGATGCCGTCTTTATGAATGTTTCTTCCCACCGGGAAGTGAATGATCTGATCATGAGAGCGAATCATAATCAGCGAACATTCATAATCGAAGTCGAGTTTTTCTTCGACAATACCAAGAGCCTTCTCTTCTAAATAAGGAAGAACCTTCTTGATATCCTCATCACTTTTCAAGACGACCTGACCATGCCCGTCATAGCCCTCTCTTCTGGTTTTATAGATGAGTGGATAACCGATATCCTTGATGGCTTCTTTCAAATCGTCCAGAGTGAAAACGTTATGATATCTGACTGTTGGAAGACCATGCTTATTGGCATTATCTTTTTCTCTCAAACGATCTTGAGAATCTAATAGTGGTTGAATACCTTGGGGGATATTGAACTTGCCATGAAGCATCTCAAGAGCCTTGCCATCGACGTTTTCAAATTCGTAGCTGAGCAATTCTGCCTTGCTTCCTAATTCATCGAGTTTGGCAAGGTCGTTATATTGACCGACGATGAGTTCATCTGCGATGGTAGAGCAGGGACAATCACTACTTGGATCAAGAACAATGGTGGTAAGGCCAAGTTTCTTAGCTTCCTCACACATCATCATGCCAAGCTGTCCGCCGCCGATGATACCGATGTTATAAGACACTTTCTAAAACATCCTTTGTCTGTTTATTACGGAAGTCTTCTAACTTCTTGGATAACTCTTCATCGCTTAAAGCGAGAATGGAGACGGTATATAAAGCGGCGTTCTTGCTACCGTTGATGGCCATGGTACCAACTGGGATACCAGCAGGCATCTGAGCGATAGAAAGAAGAGAATCCCAACCAGAAAGGTTGGAAGATTTGACAGGAACAGCAACGACAGGAAGAATCGTCATAGCAGCTGTCATACCTGGTAAATGAGCAGCACCACCTGCACCAGCGATGATGACTTTAATACCACGAGATTTCGCACTCTTGGCATATTCCACCATGAATTCAGGGGTGCGGTGAGCGGAGACGATCTTCTTTTCGTATTCGACACCGAAAGAATCCAACATCTCGCAAGCGCCCTTCATGACTTCATAATCGCTCTTAGAGCCCATAATGACACCGACTTTAACCATTGTTTTTTCCTCCTAAAACACAAAAAAAGACAGGCTCATGTAAAAAGAGTCTGTCCTGGTGGTTTCGATTCATGTTAAAACAAGAAGTAGTAGAGATGAGACGAACTTGTTTCTGTCTTTTTTTCATTGTGATGTACCATCCATTTTGATGGATAAGCCCAAAAAGATAAAAACTAAAAAGTTTTAGTCTTTTTGATCTCATAGTCTCCCAATTTACGGTCAGGAGGTAGAAACTTGCTTACCACATTTAAGCTATTATATAAGAACCAACGATGTAAAAACGACACTAGTATATTACCATAAGAGGCTTGATTTACCTCTAGTAAAATCAAGAAAGAGGTTACAATGCTCTTTTACTCCATTTTATCGAGAACATTTCTCAAATTATTTGAGAAATAATTTTTAAAGGGATGTTTTTTCAGTTATGCAAACTAGAATAAAGGTACAAAGCAAAAGGTTAGGTGTTTGATATGCATGCCATGAAAATTCAATGTCTGGGATTAGTATTTCTTTACACGATCAAAGAGGGCACAGATGCCTGGTATTCTTTAGATGGGGTAGAGTCTCATTGTGGGTCTGCCATCATGAAGATTCACGCTCAAGAAGTGGTCTATGCTTCTTTAACCATCATGGATGAAGTCATCTATGGCTACATTGAGAACAAAGATCACAAGAGAATAGAAAACAATTTCAGCGTGCATGATAACGAGTTATACACGTTTGCGATTGCACGTGATATTCATCATTAATTGTTTTAACCAACTTCTTACTTTAGAAGTAGAGTTGTAAATATTTATAAGGAAACTTTTTCTTTCATTTTCTCACCACTTTTATCATAGATAAAAAATCTACATAATAATTCTTTAAACTTTTTTCAATTTTCTCTTTTGATAGAAAGAAACAAATGTATCATGTTATCGCTTTCTTGTTTGTCTAAATAATTTTTTGAGCGGAAATATTTTTCCTGGATATTCACTTATGCTACACTAAATTTCGTATTTTTAAAAAGGAGGCCGTTTAATATGGACTATGTCGAGCGTGTGTTGTCTAATTTGAAAAAGCAGAACGCAGACCAGCCGGAGTTTATCGAAGCCGCTACTGAAATCCTCACTTCTTTAAAACCTATCATTGATCAGCATCCAGAATACGAACAAGCCAGTTTATTAGAAAGATACGTTGAACCAACCAGAATCATCATGTTCTCTGTCCCATGGGTTGACAGAAACGGTAAGATTCAGGTCAACCGTGGTTATCGTATCCAGTTCAACAATGCGATTGGTCCTTACAAAGGTGGCCTTCGCTTCCATCCATCTGTCAACCTCTCTATCTTAAAGTTCCTAGCCTTCGAACAAATCTTAAAGAATTCCCTTACCGGTCTTCCAATCGGTGGTGGTAAAGGTGGTTCTGACTTTGATCCAAAAGGCAAAACCGACTTAGAAGTTATGAATTTCTGTCAGTCCTTCATGACAGAATTATATAAATATATCGGTCCTGATACTGATGTCCCAGCTGGTGATATCGGTGTTGGTGCCAGAGAAATCGGCTATCTGTTCGGTCAGTACAAGAGACTTACCGATACCCACACTGCCGTGTTAACCGGTCGTGGCTTAAGCTATGGTGGTTCTTTAATTCGTACCGAAGCCACCGGTTATGGTCTTGTCTATATCACTGAAGAAGCCATGAAGGTCAGAAATGACTCTTTCGAAGGAAAGACTGTGGTCATCTCTGGTTCTGGTAATGTCGCTATCTTTGCCGCCGAAAAGGTCTATCAGTTAGGTGGTAAGGTTGTTGCTATGTATGATAGCAACGGCTACGTCTATGACAAAGACGGCATTAAGTTAGATATCATCAAGGATATCAAACTCGGCCACAGAGGCAGAATCAAAGAATATCTCGATAAGGTTCCAACCGCCACCTATGGTGAAAACATCAAGGATATCTGGAAGATCAAGTGCGATGTCGCTCTTCCTTGCGCTACTCAGAACGAAATTGACGAAGAATCCGCTAAGGCTCTTGTCGCCAATGGCGTCAAGTATGTCGCGGAAGGTGCCAATATGCCATCTACCTTAGAAGCTATCGCTGTCTATCAGGCTGCTGGTATCGTCTTCCTTCCAGCCAAGGCTGCCAACGCCGGTGGTGTTGCCACTTCCGCTTTGGAAATGGCTCAGTCCTCTCAGAGAATCTTCTGGACCAGAGAAGAAGTGGATGCCAAGTTAAAAGGCATCATGGTCAACATCTATCACAACATCGACAATGCCGCCAAGAAGTATGGCCATGAAAATAACTACGTCTTAGGCGCTAACATCGCTGGCTTTGAAAAAGTCGCTGAAGCCATGATGTTCCACGGTGTCATCTAAACAAAATTCAGATAAGCTCTCTTCGGAGAGCTTTTATAAAAAATAATTATTAGGAGAATTATTATGAGTATTAAATTAGCAATTATGGGATATGGCAATCTTGGTAAAGGTGTTGAGATTGCAGCTAATGCGGCCAAGGATGTTGACTTGGTTGCCATCTTCACCAGAAGAGATCCCAAGACCTTAAAAGTCTTAAGTGAAAACGTTCCTGTCGTCTCCGTTAAGGAGATGGACGCTTGGAAAGACAAGGTGGATGTTTTAGTCATCTGTGGTGGTTCAGCCACTGACTTACCCGTCATCACTCCACTTTATGCTAAGTCTTTTAATGTCGTGGATAGTTTTGATACTCACGCAAGAATTCCCGAACACTTTGCCGCTGTTAACAAAGCTAGCAAGGAAGGTGGAAAAATCGGTGTTATCTCCTGTGGTTGGGATCCAGGCATGTTCTCTCTTGCAAGAGTCTATGCCAATGCGATCTTACCTGATGGTAAAGACTATACCTTCTGGGGTAAGGGTGTCTCTCAGGGTCATTCTGATGCCATCCGTAGAATCAAGGGTGTCAAGAACGCCAAGCAGTACACCATTCCAGTCGATGCTGCTTTAGATGCGGTTCGCTCTGGTAAGAATCCAGAACTCACCACCAGAGAAAAGCACACCAGAGAATGCTTCGTCGTCTTAGAAGAAGGTGCGGATGCTGCTTTGATTGAAAAAGAAATCAAAGAGATGCCAAACTACTTTGCGGACTATGATACGACCGTTCACTTCATCTCCGAAGAAGAGTTCAACAAGAATCATACTGGTATGGCCCATGGCGGATTTGTCTTCCGCACAGGTAAGACTGGTGTCGATAAAGAACACAATCATGTTATAGAGTACAGTCTCAAGTTAGATTCCAATCCAGAATTCACCGCCAGTGTCTTAGTGGCAATTGCGAGGGCCGCTTATCGTATGAACAAGGAAGGCTTAAGTGGTTGTAAGACCATCTTAGATATTCCACCATCTTACTTATCTGAACTATCCGGTGAAGAATTAAGAGCACATCTGCTGTAAATTCTTTAAATCATTTCACTTTACTTTGAGAATCGACACTCCTTATGTCGATTCTCAATTTTTATTTACTATTTTTAGGAAAAAAACATATTTTAGCAAATTCTATATAGTTTGCTTATCAAATAACAAAACTATAATTTTTTCGTAAATTAAAATCGATATTATTTCTAAAAAGAAGAATTTTTCATAAAAGAACCTTTTACTCTTTAAATATTTTGTAGTGTATTTATTTGACAAAGATATAACGCTTCGCTATATTATTCATATTTTGGAACATAATTATGTGGAGGAATGTTATGAAAAACAAACATATTATTCGTAGTATTAGTTTAATCGCTTGTTCTTTGATGTTAATTTCTTGTGGCACCTCTGGTTCTAATGAAAACACTCCTAACACTGCAAGCAGCATCGTTTCTAATGACACCAGCAGCACAACCAATTTATCTAATTCAAATTCCAGCAAAAAAAGTACCACCTATACTGTATCTTTTAATAGCGAAGGTGGAACTGAAGTAGATGATGAAATTGTTAATTCTGGAGAAAGCCTTTCTGATTTTACAACCCCAACAAAAACTGGTTGTTTATTTTCTGGTTGGTATACTTCTTGGGATTACACAACAGAATTTGATATCAATACTAAAATCACATCTGATATCACTTTATATGCTAAATGGATTACCGATCCATCTTCTAATCACTTTCCATTCGATTTCGCTTTAGCCAGCAAAGAGGATAAGATGGCGGTTCAATTGGATATTTACAACAAAACAAATTTCGATATTTATTATTTTGAGAATTTATGCGTGACTATTAGCGATACAAATACATCTCACATCTGTGCAGATGGCGTCGTAAAAAAATTCACGCCC
>CACXYG010000043.1 GCA_902771745.1 uncultured Erysipelotrichaceae bacterium
GCAAGAGAGACACCTAAGATAGCGTTAGCACCTAAGTTCTTCTTGAATGGAGTGCCATCTAACTTGAGCATGGTTTCATCAACTAAAACCTGGTTATAAGCATCAAGACCGATGACGGCTGGAGCCAACTTGGTGTTGACATTTTCAACAGCCTTTAAGACACCCTTGCCACCGAAACGGGACTTGTCGCCGTCTCTGAGCTCTAAAGCTTCGCTTTCACCAGTAGAGGCACCGGATGGGACGATAGCTCTAGCCTTGGTTCCATCGTCTAAGCAAACTTCAACTTCAACAGTTGGGTTACCACGGGAATCAAGGACTTCACGACCATGAACATTAACAATAATAGCCATTTACTAAATCTCCTTTATTATGACTTGTAGTATTATACTCTAAAATTTTTGTAAGTAAATTATTAAGATATTTATATCTTAAGGATTTTGAGTGATTTTCAGCGATTCGTTAAGAAATTAAATCTTTTTGACCATCCAGATATGAGGACAATACTCCTCATATCCGATTTCACCAACGGAAGAAAAGCCCGCTTTCTTGTAAAACCCCTCAGCCTGAAGCTGAGAATGAAGCCAGACTTCCTTGCCACCTATTTTTTTGATGACCTGGCATGTTGCTTTGAGCATCTCTAGACCAAGCCCCTTCTTTCGATAGTCTTTCAAGACAGCAAAACGACCTACTTTATATTTCTTTTCTTCTTCATCAAAGAAGGCTCTGGAACAGGCGACTGGCTGATCATCGATATACCCGACAAGGGTGATACATCTCTGATCAATCTCATCAAATTCATCCTGAAACTTCTGTTCTTCAACAAACACTTTCTGGCGAATCTTCATCGCGTCATCACATAGATTATGGAATTCTTTGATTACCATGATTACTCCAATAAGAAACGCAAGTCTTCCGTGTTGATGGAAGTGATGCCTTCATCACCTTCAGAGATGACTGAGGTCAATTCTTTCTTCTTTTCCTGCAATTCGATAACTCGTTCTTCAATCGAATTCTTACATACCATCTTGATGACAGTCACACTTCTCTTCTGGCCGATACGGTGGGCTCTGTCACTGGCCTGATTCTCTGCAGCCAGATTCCACCATGGATCAAGATGAATGACAATATCCGCACCAACGAGGTTAAGACCAGTACCGCCAGCCTTAAGTGAAACCAACATGACCTTGACTTCTTCCTTGGTGTTGAAGTCCTCGGCCATCATGATTCTATCTTTGGCTTTGGTATCACCGTAAATCATGTATGAGACAATCTTTTCATGGCCAAGCATTTCTTTTAGGTGGAACAAAGTTTTTGCAAACGAGGAGAAAGCAATAACTTTATGCCCATTTTCGATTGCCATTTTGATCTGTTCGACAGCAACTGACAATTTCGCAGACTCAGCAAGAAAGTTTTCGATAAACATGCTCGGATCAACACAAATCTCTCTCAGTCTGGTAATCTCAGCAAGTATGGCAATCTTATTGCTCTCTGGGTCATTTAAGGCATTTCTTGCTCTCTGAATATAAGCGTCATAAAGTTCACGCTGCTTATCTGACATATTAACAGTCAGCACCTGTTCTTCTTTTGGTGGTAAATCCTTCAAGACTTCCTTTTTGGTACGTTTCAAGACAAATGGCGCAACCTTCTTCATCAGGATTTTTTTCATTTCCTGGTCATCGATGGTCAATTTACCATATTGTGCAGAAAAGTTTTTGAAACTCGGAAGATAACCTGGCATCAAGAAATCAAACACAGACCACAAATCCAAGAGTGAATTTTGAATTGGTGTGCCGGTCAAAACGAATTTGTGATCGCTTTGAATCTCTTTTACAGCTCTGGTTTTCTTAGCATAGACATTGGCAATGCTTTGTGCCTCATCCAGAACAACCAACGAAAAAGAATACTTCGTCATGAGATCCACATCATTCCTTAGAGAATCGTAAGAAGTGACATAGATATCTCCCTTGCTATTATCGATATTTGAGATGACGACATTTCGAGAACTCTTATCGCCATCCAAGACAAAAACATTCGCTTCAGGATTCCATTTCCTGAATTCATTTTCCCAGTTATAAATCAAAGATTTTGGAGAGACAATCAAAACCGGCTTAGTCGCTTTCAAAGAGGCAATCAAAGAAATCATCTCCAATGTTTTTCCTAAGCCCATATCATCAGCCAGAATACCACTGAGATTGTGTCTTGCTAATACATGAAGCCATTTGACACCATCCAACTGATACTTCCTTAAATTCTTAAGCATGTTATCTGGTAGCACCAGTTTCTCATCTTTGTAATTTTTGATATCATCAAACAGATCTTTGATTTCCTTAGAATAAAGAACTGAAAACTCATTTTCACTATAAGTCGATAATTTCAAAGCATCGTAAATAGGCAATCTTTCACGCTCTACTGAAGTAAGATTGAAATCATCCACCAATTCAAAGAAGGATTGACTATCTTCTTCATCAAAAGAAATGAAATGATCCCTCAGGCGAATATATTTTTTCTTCTTTTTATAAGCCGCGAGAATCTTATCGAGTTCTTCGCTTGTATAAGTATCACTCGCTACTTCTAAGTTCAGCCAGTCAATCTCTGAGTTCATGCGGATGTTGATCTTACCGACACCAGAAACCTTTTTGTTGGCCAGTTCCTCACTGAGCATGACTTTGGCAGCTTTTTGTAATGGTGATATATCCATCTTCAGGAAAGCGATGATTTCACTAGGAGCAGAAATCTCACCATCTTGTGGCAAGTGTAACTCCTCTAACGCATCCTCGAATTGATAAAATTTCTTTTCTGCAGGCAATGATGAGACAAAAATAGATTGAGAAACCACTTCTTTATTTCTCAAAAACTCACTCCTAAAAGATAACGTATCTTTATCAGTGTAGGTCACATAATAACAAATTTCATCTTTTTGGATAGGATGTTTTTCTTTGAATTCATTGGCAACAGAAACACTATCTTCTACCATAGGAACAATAGATGCAGAAATTTCATTTTGGAACAATTCAAAACGAAAATCCGGATGCTCGTAACTGAACTGATACAGTTTCATCTCTTTCTGGTTGTTAAACTCTAACAAAGTGATATTGTTCTTGTTCTGATCAGCGATGGCGCATTTTATATAAAAGAAAAAAGCAGTTCCTGAAATGCTCGGTTCAAAATTAAATGAACCATCTGCCAAAATCGCAACCTTGGCCTTGATCACTTCAGGTGATATGTGAGTTGTCCTGTCATCAAAGTCCACTTTCGTCCCTTTTAAGATATAAAATAAATCACAAATACTTTCATCGCCCAGCACGATATCATCATAATAATAACGATATGCGTAGCGAGAATCTGCAATTTGTCTGCTGGCTATGAATCGAAGCGCTTCTAGATCTTTATCAGAAAAACTTTCTGGGGATAGAGTAAGATAATTGTTTGCAAACTCAACCTCCACACTGGAAAAAGCTGCCTTTAAGAGCTCTTGCGGTTTTTTGATAATCCTGGCTCTGTTGTTGTTGACGATACGCAAGCGGATACGGCATTCATAATCGGTGTACGAATACATTTGGATGAGGTATTCTAGTCCAACTTTAGCAACATGTTCCTGCTGGTCCTCCTGTAAGATTTCTCTAGTGAGTTGCAAAAACAATGGCATCGATGATTTGCGCTCTTGCGCATCTTTTGTAGATAACATAGCTAGCGGCGCAAGGGTCTCATACAAAGATCCGTAGATTTCTTTTAGTTCCGCCTCGCTTTTTTCGCTTTCCTTCTCGCAAAGATAGCACGCAAAAGCTTGTACTTTTGGAGTACCGATATGTCCAGCTAAATTCGCCACAGCACGGCGAATATCCACCACCAAAGAAGCATACTTGCCATCATTTTCTTTGGGCAAAGCTTCATATATCAAGACCTGATCATCCGGGCGATACGAAAAATAGATATCATATTTCCCATCCATCAATTCATTATAAAAACGAAATGCCTCATCGTTTTTTTTGATGGTTTGTTTCCATTCGCGCCTTTTTTCAATATCTGCTTTGATCAAAAACATAATTATCATCAGCCCCCATATTTCATGATTGGCAGCTGGTCTAGCATATTCTGTTTTTTCAGAACGGCCATAAATTTGCTGCGATAATTATCAGACAATAACGAATACTCCTGTATTCCAGGGATTTTTAAAAAATCTCCCATGTTCTCCTGATATTTTTCCATGCATTCAAATACGTCGTCATAGTCATCACGTTTTCTCAGTTTTTTCTTGATGGCAGAACAAAGCGCTGATAGATATTTTTCATGATATTTTTCTTTGATGATATCACTAAGAACAATAAATTCAGTTAATGACAATGTTCGTAAGATGGTAGTTCCTTTATCCGTACCCAAAAGGATATCATAGCCTTTATCAAAATGATTGCGATGAGCAATGTTCAGCAACTCTCCATGTTTTGCTCTATGTTCTTCTGGAGTAAGAGATTTGACATATTCCACAAAGTCCGAAAACTTCACAGAATATCCACGCAACTTGAAATATAAAGCAAGCTTATGCATGGATTCATCTGTTGTCTTGGATAAATATTCGTCCAAAAGTGAACGAGCATAAGAGCCAAAAACAATATTAGGATTATTCAGAAGTTCTTTGATAGCATCCGCTCTCTCGCTTTTAACGATTGCTGCAATGTAATTGTCATATTCATAATAAGAGTCATTGAAACCTCTGACGAGAGAAAACAGAGTAGAGTCATATAATATTTTGACCAGGGCAGAAGCATCATTGATGGAAAAACTATGAAAAAACGAATAATACTTTTCGAAGAACTCATCGCGGACAATTCTATTGATCACTTCAACATAACATCCACATCGAGTAGCATCCACAAAGAAATCGATTTTTTCATCCCTGTTTTTAAGCATGAGAAAAAAAGACTCAAACAGGTTGGCAAAGTCAGCACCCCCCAGTGGTAAATCAGAAGTGAATTTCAAGAAACGCTGATACAACTTACGTTTCCATTCAGTATTATAGGCACGATAAGCGTCTCGGAATATACTGATAATCGCCTTAGACCGCTCCACATACGTGAAATATTTATAGTTTTGCAAATAGGCATTTTTTGCAATAGCAAAAAAATGTTCCGGATCATTATATTCCTGAACCATCAAATCCGTCATCTTCTCTGTATACATTGAAAACGTCAACGGCTTGTCATCTATGATTTCTATTTTTCTTTGATTATCACTCATAGCATTCATTATAAAAGATTACTTTTTATGTTCACAACAGAAACATTTCAGATTTTCAAAAAAACTTATCACATCTACTTATCCAGACTGGCTTTGAGTTCCAAAATCTGATCGCGAAGACTGGCTGCTGTTTCAAAGTCTAGTGCCTTAGCTGCCTTATTCATCTCAGAAGTCAGGTTCTTGATCATCAGTTGTTTCTGCTTGACACTCATCTTGCCTTCCTTAGCGGCGTTCTTATGCTTGTTATTGGCTTCATCATCAATCATATGGATCGGTGCCTGAATATTCTTGATGATGGTCTTAGGAACAATGCCATGCTCCGCATTATATTTTTCTTGAAGTTCTCTTCTTCGCTTGGTTTCCTTGATGGTGATAGCCATAGCATCAGAAATCTCATCACAATACATGATGACTTTACCATTGGCGTTTCTTGCAGCACGGCCGGCAATCTGCGTCAATGAGCGAGCCGAACGCAAGAAGCCTTGTCTATCCGCATCCAAAATGGCGATAAGAGATACTTCTGGAATATCTAGACCTTCTCTTAACAAATTGATACCAACTAAGACCTCATAGATACCTTTTCTTAATTTATAGATGATTTCTGTTCTTTGCAGGGTCAATATCTCATGCTGTAAATAAGCCACCTTAAAATCATGACTCTTGAAGAAGTCAGTTAGGTTTTCGGCATCCTTGACCGTAAGGGTGACCACCATGACACGTTCATTCTTTGCTAGTCTCTTCTTGATTTCATCCATCAAGTCATAGATCGGGTTATTTGTGTTGAATCTGACTTCGATAATTGGATCAAGAAGACCGGTAGGACGAATAATCTGTTCCACTGGCTGGTGATTGACCTTATCTAATTCATAATCGCCAGGAGTTGCCGAAGTGCAGATGACATTTCTAACCTTCTTTTCAAATTCTTCAAAACGAAGTGGTCTATTATCCAAAGCGGATGGCAATCTGAAACCATAATCCACCAAAGTCATCTTTCTGGAACGGTCGCCGTTGAACATGCCACCGATCTGCGGAAGAGTGACATGAGATTCATCGACAAACAAAAGGAAATCATCGGGGAAGTAATCAAACAGTGTATAAGGTGTCTCACCTTCACTTCTGCCATCAAAATGACGAGAATAGTTTTCAATACCAGCACAGATACCAAATTCGCTAAGTGCATCTAAGTCATGTTCGGTTCTCTGCTTAAGACGTTCTGATTCAAGAAGCATGCCTTTATTATCAAAGAACTTCAGTCGTTCAATGAGTTCCTCACGGATGGTGGAGCAGGCTTTTTGAATACGAGCCATACCAGAGGCGTGTTCATGAGCGGGGAAAAACGGGAAATAATCAACTGTATGAAGAACTTCACCGGTTGTTGGTCTGACCTGATCAATCTCGCTGATTTCATCAAAGTCAGAATAGATACGAATATAGAAATCATCACCATTTGGAGGATAAATATCCATGACATCGCCCTTGATAGAAAAACAACCAGGTCCTAAGTCCATATCGTTTCGGCGATACTGAGCCTGGATGAGTTTATTAGCAATCTCATGGGGTTTATATGGTTCACCTACATGGAGAGTAAAAGCCAAGTCACGATATTCCTCAGGGTCGCTTAAACCATAGATGGCGGCGACCGAACAGACAACGATGGTATCTTTTCTTTCTAATAAAGAATTGACTGCACTCGCACGCATCATTTCGATTTCATCGTTCATGACGACTTCTTTATCGATATAGGTATCCGTTTTTGGAATGTAGGCTTCTGGTTGATAGAAGTCGAAGTTAGAGATGAAGTATTCCACTCGATTATGTGGGAATAATTCTTTGAATTCACCATAAAGCTGAGCAGCTAAAGTCTTGTTATGAACTAAGACCATGGTCGTTCTTTGGGCAGCCTGGATGATATTAGCCATGGTAAAAGTCTTACCGGTACCCGTAGCACCTTGTAAGACCTGCCATTGTTTGTTTTCTTTTAAGCCTTCCACCAGTTTGGCAATCGCCTGAGGCTGATCACCCGTCGGCTGATATTGGCTTACCAATTCAAAAGGATGTTCCTTATCCGTCATACTAAACTCCTAAAACAGATGTCGTCAACGCATCATAATAATATAAATACTTATCGAATGCTTCTTTGTTCAGAATATCATTTAAAGGCTTATACATTCCGCCTTTTTCATTAAAAGCAACTGCTAAAGAAGTATCCGAATACTTTATTGCCATCGCATTGGCGTAATCTTCAATTGCACTGGTAAAATGATAGTTTGCAGAATAAGAAGTCGGATACTGATTTGGATATAAATCATTCAAGACTTTCAAGAAGTGATTCTGACCATATTCAGAAATACCGATCGACGAATAATCCATCGAAGAGGCTAAAAAGGCATAATCGGTGGTATAGGTAACATCAGGGATGATACCTTTACCATGAATGCACATGATATCATCCGCATCATTTCCTTCATCATACATGGTCTCATTTTCTTTTTCTGGACCATAGACATAGCCGTTGGTATAACGGACGACCGAACCATCAGAGAAGGTCTTGAAGTTCTGAGCAATACCTTTGCCATAGGAAGACAAACCATACGTGGTGGTATTACTTCCAGCACGCATAGCTAAAGTGAAGATTTCACTAGCCGAAGCGGTGTTATTATCCATGATGATGGAGAATTTTTCAAAATTATAGGTCGGTTCACCTTTCTGATATTCTTCGGAGATGATGTTGTTGTTCTTATCTCTCAACTGGTAAAGAAGGGTGCCCTTCTTTACAAATAGTTTGAGCATTTCCGCAGCCTGGGAGACATAACCACCACCATTTTCTCTTAAATCAAAGATAAGATGCTTAATGGTCGAGGAATAACTCTTGATGCTTCCTTCTACAGCTGCAGCTGGCGTACCTAAGAAGGTGTTGACCTTTAAGGCCATGGTAAAGTTATTGCTCTCACTTGGTGTAGCAAGGATATCCACTAGGTTTTCTTTATAGGCTCCACGGGTCATATCAACAGTTAAAAGAGAACTCTGTGAGGCTCTTTTCACTTTGAAGACAAAATGTGTCGTGGTATCACTGACACTGGAGACCTTAGCATTGATTTCTGTTAAGGTATGGTCTTTGAAATTGAAGTAGTCTTCATTGCCGATGGTCACACCATAAATGACATCCGCTTTTCTTAAGCCAGCACTTGCTGCGGTCGATTCACGACAGACACTGGTGACATAAAGTCCACCATCATAATAATGAGAAGTAAAACCAAGGCCATTACCATCCGTGGATAGGCCCTGTTGGGCAAAATTAGCGGTGTAGAACGTATAAGAATCATTATGACTCTCGGCTACTCCGGTGACTAAGCCTTTGGCGGCCAATTCACCAAGATAGGTAGTCTCATTACCATAAAGCCAATCGTCACGTAACAGACGATATTCATCCACTAACTTTTGTTCATCCTCACTTAAAGCATTGGTGAGTGCGCCAATACCATAACCGACACCACCACCGATTGCCAAAGATAGAATTGTTCCAAAAACGAGGAAAACAATTTTAGGTGATCTTTGTTTCATGTAAGTCTTCCTCCTCAATCTTAACTATTTTATCACGCAGTCTAACAATAGTCATTCAAAGCACCCTTGTAGTAAAGAATTTTTGTTTTTAGTCCTGAATTGCAAGTCGAAGTGATAATTATTTAGACGTACATCCATGTTCTTGGTATTCCCTGCTTCTCCAAGGCCTTGGAGAAGCACGCCTCGGCTGA
>CACXYG010000044.1:0-4083 GCA_902771745.1 uncultured Erysipelotrichaceae bacterium
TCTTTTTATCTTTTTCTTCGAAGTTCTTTTTGATAGCATCGGGTAATTTATCAAAAAACTTCTTCTTCGCATCATCGGATGCTTTCTTAACCTCTTCTCTTAATTTCTCATAGCGTTCGACAACACCGCTTTCCTTAGCAAGTTTTTGTACCTTGCTGAATAAGCCGATGGAATGCACCAAGTCAATGACAAAAATGCCATAGATCAAACCGATGATGAAGATCGTGCCAAAGTGAGCCCCAACAGCACTGCTTGCATCACCAAAGAGATATTCAGAGACAGATAAGAACGCCTGATAGACAAACGGATTTAAACCATAGTAGTAGATGATGGCGACAATAAACCAGATGAGATTGAACACCGGGCAGATAATTCCCATGATATTACCTTTCATGTTGGAATAATCCCAGAGTCTGACTTTAAATCCTTTGACAAAGATCAAACCAGCGACAAACTCCAGCATGATCATCATCACAGTAAGTAGGACAATCGGTATCAAATCCGCAACCGTTGGCCCAGAGACATACTCTTTTCCAAAAAGATTACCCGTTGGGTTATATAGTTTCATTCCTTCTGGTAATATCGAGACCAGTAAAAAGCAAAGGAAGAACATACCCACTAAACCAAAGCCATACATCGGTAACCAAGGACCTTTCATAAAGCCTGGATTCACCCACTTTTTAACGGTGATCAGTCTTCTGAAGAGCACCTCAAGAAGATATCCAAGAGCACTACCAAGTAAGAATAGTGTCAAAATTACCAATAATATTTTCGATGGTGTGTGATTTGTGAAAAAAGTATCAGTTAAAACGATCATACAATTACCTCAACCCCGTTTGAATATGTTAACATATTCAAGTTATGATCGTATGTTTTTTAAGAGGTGAAGCATGGCAAATGAACGAATAATTTTCTTAGGCACACCAGAATTGGCGGCTTTTTGCTTAAAAGGAATGGTGAAAGCTGGTTTTAATATCGTCGGTGTGGTCACCAAGGAAGATAAAATCAGAGGCAGAAATAACACGGTGGAAGAATCTCCAGTTGCCAAGGTTGCTCATGAGTTAAACCTTCCCTTACATAAACCTCATCGTTTGAACAAAGATTTCCAGTTTTTAGTGGATTTAAAACCAGATCTTTTATTGACCTTTGCCTATGGTCAATTGATCTCGGATGAAATCCTAGCCTTAGGTAAGTTTAAGCCATTGAATCTTCATGGTTCCCTTCTTCCCAAATATCGTGGTGCTGCCCCGATGCAATACGCCTTATATAACGGCGACAAGGAAACCGGTGTCTCTTTGATGGAGATGGTCCATGAGATGGATGCTGGTGATGTCTATGCCGTAAAGAAATTTCCTTTAGACATTACTGATAACTACACTTCCTTAACCGAAAAGATGGGTAAATGTGGTTTAGAATTAGCAATCGAAGCTTTACCAAAATATTTTGCTGGTGAACTCACTCCAATTCCACAGGATACAAATAAAGTCACCTTCACTCATATGATTTCTAAAGAGCAGGAACATCTTGATCTGATGAAGACTCCAGAAGAATTTGTCAATCAGGTGCGCTCCTTATCCTTAACTCCCGGTGGCTATCTATTATGGAATGAGCAGATATTGAAGATCTATGCTGCTGAAATCTTCTCCGATAAAGAAGAAGGAGAAGTAGGCAGTATCATTCTCGCTCATAAGAAACAGATCATCTTACAAGTCAATCACGGCCAGGTAAAATTGACTCTCTTACAGCGTCCTGGTAAGAAGATGATGTCCGCTAGTGATTTCAACAATGGCGTACATGACTTCCAAGGAGTAATTCTTCACTGATGGCAAAGAAAGAGAAAATTGAAAAGACGAATGCAATGAGGCTGCTTGAGCAGGCTAGTATCCCTTATACAGAACATGAATATGATCCGGAAAAGGCCATCTCAGCAAAAGCCGTAGCCGCCTTGATGAATCAGGATGTCGAGCAGGTATTTAAAACCCTTGTCACTGTTGGTAAAAGCAAAGAACATTATGTCTTTGTCGTACCAGGTGAGGGTGAACTGGATTTAAAGAAAGCCGCCAAAGTCTCCGGTGAGAAATTTATCGAGATGATCCCTCAGAAAGATCTCCTTCCATTAACCGGTTATATCCACGGTGGCTGCTCTCCCTTAGGTATGAAAAAGAAGTTTAAGACCTTCATTGATGAAACCGCCCAGCTATTTGATACGATCTTTGTCTCGGGTGGAAAAAGAGGTCTACAGGTCGAAGTCAATCCGGTGCAGTTAGCTAGTCTAGTCGAAGCAACATTTGCGGATATACAAGGATAAAGAACTATGGAAAACTATCAAAAGAGTAAAGTTATTTTAGGTTTGATGAGAATCACCGATCTAAGCAAGGATGAAGTCTATCAGTTGATCAAGGGTGCCCTAGATTTAGGCATTCATTATTTTGACACCGCTGATTTTTATGGACATGGCTTATCGGAAGAAAAACTTGGTGAGGTCTTAAAAGAACATCCCGAATTGAGAAGTCAGATGTTCATTCAGACCAAGTGCGGACTTGTTCCTGCCGCCAATGGCGATAAATATCTCGATTTAAGTTATGAACATATCAAAGAAGCGTTAAACGCCTCTTTAAAGAGAATGAATATCACTTATGTTGATTCTTTCTTGCTTCATAGAGTCGATATCTTCATGGATAACAAAGAGATTGCCAGAGCCATTCAGGAACTCTACAAAGAAGGTAAAATTCGTCACTTTGGTGTTTCCAACATGGATATCAATATTATCAAATACTTACAGGAGTATATCGATTTACCAATCGAAGTTGATCAGCTGCAGGTCTCTCTTGGTCAACCAGCCTTGATCTCTCAGCCTTTAAACGTCAACTTCCCACAACAGGTTCCAAATATCAGTGATGGTCTCTTCTTCTACTTGAAGAAAAAGAATATCGCTTTACAGTGCTGGTCTCCTTATCAGATCGGCTTCTTTGAAGGTAGTATCTTCAACGAAGAACGTCTTCCAAAACTCAACGCCAAATTAAAGGAATTAGCCAAAAAATATAACTCTACCAAATGTGGTATCGCCACCAGCTTTTTAACCATGCTTGGTGAGCATGTCTCTGTCATCACTGGGGCGACCAATCTCAACTATGTCAAAGAGACTCTCGAAGGTGCCACACTCGTCATGAGCAAAGAGGACTGGTACGACTTATATTGTTCTACCGGTAACTTACTACCTTAAGGAGGAAAGATATGATTCAACATCCAAAATGGTTAGATACCGCCTGTTTTTATGAAATCTATCCTCAGACCTTCTTCGACTCTAATGACGATGGTATTGGTGATATCAAAGGTATCATCAAGAAGTTAGATTACATCAAAGGTCTTGGTTTTGATGCTTTATGGCTCAATCCATTATTCCTTTCTCCCTTTTATGATGCCGGTTATGATGTCACTGACTTTAAGAAAGTCGCACCTCGTTATGGCACCAATGCGGACTTATACCGCCTATTTAAAGAAGCCCATAACAAAGGAATCAAAGTCTTATTGGATTTGGTACCTGGTCATACTTCTATCGATTGCAAGTGGTTTAAAGAATCCTGCAAAGCCAAGAAGAATGAATATACAAACCGCTATATCTGGACAGAAAACGTCTGGAACAGTCCCAAAGACTTACCAGTCTTAAGAGGCATCTCAGAAAGAGATGGTGCAGTCATCACCAACTTCTTCTCCATTCAACCAGCCTTGAACTATGGCTTTTATGAACAGAGAGAAAACTATGAGCAATCCATCAAGGATGAAGGCCCACAAGCCACCATCGCCGAGATGATCGATATCATCAAGTTCTGGTTAGAAAAAGGTTGTGATGGTTTCCGTTGTGATATGGCTGGCTGGCTGGTCAAAAGAGATCCTGACCAGGATGGCACTGTCAAAGTCTGGCAACAGATCATCGGCGAAGTCAAACAAGATTATCCCGAATCCGCTTTTGTCTCCGAATGGAATAATCCATCTCAGTCTCTAAAAGCTGGTTTTGATATGGATTTCTTATTACAGGATGAATTCAATCCTTATAATTCTCAACTTGCTAGAATGGAAAAACCA
>CACXYG010000044.1:4126-13023 GCA_902771745.1 uncultured Erysipelotrichaceae bacterium
GAAAAACCATATTTCCAATTCAATGAAGAGAAAAAAGATGCCAAGTTGTTCTTCGAGCATTTCAAAGAAGTTTATAACTACGCTCAGAAATACAATAAGTTTGTCTCCATCATCTCTGGTAACCATGATACCAAACGTATCTCCGCTTGGTTGAATCCAGAAGAATTAAAGTTCTACTACACCTTCATGTTCACTTCTCCAAACGTTCCTTTTATGTATTATGGTGATGAACTTGGTATGAAGTTTGAAGAAAATCTCTCCTCTGTGGAAGGTGGTTATAAGAGAACAGGTACGAGAGCCCCAATGCAATGGGATAAAAGTAAAACTGCAGGTTTCTCCAACGCTAAAAAGCTCTATATCCCTGTCAATCCTGACCGCAAAGGACTCTCGGTAGCAGAAGAAGAACAAGACCCCGATTCCTTATTGGAATTTGTCAAAACCTTGATCAACTTCAAGAGAACCCATCTCGCTTTAGATAACGATGCAAACTTTGAACTGGTCAAGACAACGGGTTATTCTCCATTAGTCTATATCAGAAAGAAATACACTGAGAAACTACTGATTGCCATCAATCCATCCAACAAGAAATATTCCGTCTCTTTCACCCCAGACTTCAAAGGTCATTCCCTTTTCTCAATCGGTGAAGCCACCATCGATTCTGAAAAAGCCAAGATCAAACTCTCTCCTCGTTCTTTGATCATCATCGAGTAAAATTATGGTATTAGATAAAATCATTGATATTAACGATATCTATAAAGAGATTCTTCATTCCGATAACGGTATCATCTTAAAATGGTCCAAAGGTAGAAGCTCAGCTTCCTATACCACCTACATGGCCGTCTTTGAAAAAAGGATGTTCCGCAACGGACAAGTCGCTAGCGCATCCTTATTATTTGTCATCGGCGCGGATTCTATGACTTGTGATATCATCACCTCTGGTGGTGGTAAAGTCGCCTTTGATCTATCCGATAGTGTCAACCGCAACTTCTATGACAAGATGATTGCCACTCTAGAAAAAATCGGTTTTACTAAAGATAGTCAAGACGAATATATGGCCGCAATGTAAATCAACCTCTGATGAAGATAATCACTTCGTCAGAGGTTTTTTGTTTGGCTAAAAGAGAATAACAGGCATGCAAAAAGCCACCCGAAGGTGGCTTAATTTAATTTAGTAGTTGGCCTTGTTTTCAGAACCGAAGAGCTTGATCTTTTCTTCGACCTTGGCGCAGATGGCTTCGAAACCTGGCTTTAAGAGCTTACGTGGGTCATAACCCTTAGCTTCATTGGCGGCAGTTGGATCAGCCTTACCAGCGGCACAATACTTGATGGTAGCATCAGCAAAGACTAACTGGCAGTCAGTGTTGACGTTGATCTTGGAGACACCTTCCTTGATGGCTCTGGTGATCTGATCATCTGGAATACCAGTACCACCGTGTAAAACGAGTGGGATGTAACCAGTAGCTTTGTTGATCTGTTCCAAAGCATCGAAGTGAAGACCCTTCCAGCCTTCTGGATAGATGCCGTGGATGTTACCGATACCAGCAGCTAAGAAGTCGACACCTAAAGAGACCATCTTCTTGCATTCTTCTGGATCAGCGACTTCACCATCAGCGGTGATGCCGTCTTCGGTGCCACCGATGGCGCCGACTTCAGCTTCAATGGATAAACCCTTATCGTGGGCAAGATTAACTAATTCAGTAGTCTTGGCAACATTCTCTTCGAATGGGAGAGAAGAACCATCGAACATGATGGAAGAATAGCCAGCTTCGATACAAGCCTTGGCAGCTTCATAGTTACCATGGTCAAGATGTAAAGCGACTGGGACAGTGATGCCCAAGGCTTCATCCATAGCCTTGACTAAAGCGGCGACGACCTTATAACCACCCATGTACTTGGCAGCGCCCATGGAAGTGGCGATGATGACTGGGGAATTCAACTTCTGAGCAGTAAGAAGAATAGCCTTAGTCCATTCTAAGTTGTTGGTATTGAAGTGTCCGACAGCGTAGTGTCCAGCCTTGGCGGCCTTCAACATTCTTGTAGCATTGACAATCATTTGAGTAAAACCTCTCTTTCAATCTTTAATTATTTTAGTTTCTCCTATAACAAGTTGCAATCATTTTGTACTGGAGTTTGTGCATTTTAACTATCGCTTAGTCATATTTTGCGCATTTGTACTAACGCAGGTATAAAAATAGCAAAAAGTGCTTATTTGTTCTCGTATCTCGCAATTGTATTCTTGGTGTAATCGATGGCTTCTTTGACGTAAGGCTTATCAAATTCCACAAAGTAACCATTGCCTTCGACATAACGGATGGTCAGATTCTGATTCTTATATTCTATCTTCCATTTGATCTTTTTCTGCACAGGGCCGATCAGGCACCCGGCTTTGGCAAAATCCTGGAGACAATCCATCTCGCTAGGCCAGACTTTAAAGAAGTCACCTTCTTTGATCAAGACGTTGATCGGACGAATAGATTTTCCATCCCTTCTGACTTTGGGTAAGCCTTTGTGAACAAGACTAGATGGGATATAGGTTTTTCCTTCATCATCTGAGTAGCAACGAAGACGTAGGATATTCTGACTATTTAATGGTTCATCTCTACTGGTGAAGTAGGTATCTTTTTCATAGGTAATCTTATGAAGCTTGGAATGACGAATGATATGATCAATCGCTTCCCAGGACTTGGTTTGCATCTCCATCTTGGTGGTATAAAGAGTTCCTTCTTTCATCTCCATGAAAGTCATGTCATTGACAAAGACGACATCGGCATGATCCTTATTAGGAAGAATGGTGTTGATGTAACTTGGAACGATATATTTGAAATATAAGGATGTGGTAAAGACACTAGAAGCACTGGTCTCTTTAGCGTCGCGGATGATTCTTCTCAAATAGAGGGTCTTCGGGTCGCTATCGATGAAGTTGGTGATCAAGTTCTTATGGTCAAAAGATTTCACCAAGGATGGTGTCAAGGCATAGATACCTTCCATGATGATGACATCACATTCTTTGCCATCAAGAAAGACATTGGTAGGGACTCTTTCTGAGACCACTTTGGAATACTTCTTCTTTTCGATAGTTCCACCTTTTAATAAGGTATGAACATCTTGACTGGCTTCTTCCATATCATAGACCGTAGGCTCATCAAAATTGAGGACCTTCCATTCTTCATGAAGTCCTTTTAAGAATTTCTCTTTATCTTCGTCATTGAAGTATTTGGCAATGACCGGTTCTATTTTGACTAAGGCTTCTTCATCATATTTCTTGTCAAAAGGGATATCCGTAATGACACTTTTGATGTCACTAGCAATCTTTCGGATATCTTTTAAAGAATTATTAAAATAGTGAAGATTAACTTTGTTGGAGATGATTCCTGATAAACCGAAGTTGTAGGAATCTAGTGAGATAGATAAGGGGTGATGGCCTTTGGCTTTCAAAAACTGAGCAAGAAGACTAGAACAATAACTCTTACCAGAGCTAGAAGCACCAGCGATGATGACTACCGTCTTATCATGCTTTTCTAGGCATTCTTCAATCAAGTCGATATTGGCAGAGACCCACTTATCCGGATGATGAACAAAATAACTCATAGAATTCCTTTCTTAAAACAACTAGGCACCAGTGATAGCCGCCGTATTGGTGGAAATCCACTGGAACAAGTTACTGGCCGTGCTATAGAAGAGTCGAGCAATGGAGAAGCCATTCGCCTCAGCGACATTCAAATCCTGATCGATGAAGTCCTGAATGCCAGTATAGCCAAAGTGGGCGGAGATCTGTGCGACCAAGGTCAAGACAATCATGGCCGTAATAAGGGTGATGGTGCTTTTGGCAACACGGGCAATCACACCGGCGATTCTACCCATCAAGGTCTTACCATCTTCGCCAAACAAGGAACCTTCTTTCCATAATGGAGAGAGAATGGCTTTGACTAAAATAAAGGTAACTAAGAATAAAACGATATAGACGACAGCGATGATGGTCAAAGAAGCAAAGGAACTGGCAATGGCATCGCCGACACTACCGGAGGCATCCTGAATGTTGTTGATGACAAAGCCGTGGAACAAGCCAGGAATATTGATTTCATTTAAGGCGGTAGCAATCTGGTTTTTACCAGCGGTGACATCCGTGGTATAAACAGAAGCAGCGGTGAACGCTTCGGTGGTTGGAAGTAAACCATGATAAGCGTTCTGGATGTGATAGGACAAATCCGTCTGAGCGATGAAATGACTTAAAGGACTACCAAAGAAGTAAGTGACAACAAAACCGACTTCCGTAGCAAAGGAAGTTAACTTCTTTTTGTTGAAGCCAGTGATGAGACCCCAGAAGACCGACAAGACTAAGAAAACGATGATGACGATATCCATGACACCGAAATTGATGCCTTCAAACATTTTAGATTTTCTCCTTTATATACAATTTAATAATAGATAGAATCCTTCACTTTTTGTGCGTATTCTTTACCGCAGAGGGTTTCGACAATGGCAAAGCCAAAGTCGATGACAGCGGCTGCACTTCTACCGGTGATGAACTTGCCGTCGACCACCGCATACTGATCGACATAGGTTCCCCCGAAGTCTTCATTCATGCTAGTAAAGCAGGTGTACTTCTTTCCCTTGAGCAATCCGAGATGACCAAGGATAGTCGGACCAGCACAGATGGCTGCGATATATTTGTCGTGAGAAGCGAAATTCAAGATCATCTTCAAGAATTCTGGATTTCTCTCTTCGGCGATATACTCAGGACCACCAGGGATGATCAGCATATCGTATTCATCGATATTGACATCTTTAAGATTGACCAAATCGGTGATATTGACGCCATATCTTCCCAAAGCATGCGTATTATCGATTGCTGCAAAGGTGACATCTAATTGTGCTCGTCGCAAAATCGCAAGTGTACCAACCGCCTCGATATCCTCGAAGCCATCGGTGACTACCATCAAGATTTTCATCTTTAAGCCTCCTAAGTGTTTTATTTATTTGTTTTAGTTATAATATTTTATATAATATTTCGGGTAAAAATAAAGATAAAAATATGAATTCTATTTTAAAAGATTACGAAACAATTTCGTCCTTTGTCTTTCCATTTGAAGGTGAGAGACATTTATGCACTATTATTGCGCTTCCCTACAGGGAAGACACCTGGAGAGAACATGCTGCTCCAGCCTTGGAAGAATTTTTGAATGTCGTCAAAGCCATCTCCGCTTATGAGATGGTTGTCGTCATCATCGATCCGAGATTTGACGCTTCTGTCTGTACTCGTTTCCAGATGAAGAACACCCACATCTTACGTTTGAAGTATGATGATTCCTGGATGAGAGATTCTCTTCCAGTCTTCTTAAAAGATGAAGTCAACAAACGCCTGGTTGGTGTCGACTTTGGTTTCAACGCCTGGGGTGGAGACTTCGATGGTTTATATAAGCCATGGGATGATGATAACAACTTAGGTAAGTACACTCTTTTAGAGTTGATGATCCATCGTTATGCGGATAAGGATTTCATCTTGGAAGGTGGTTCTATCCACACCGATGGTCAGGGTACCTTGCTCACCACCGAGGAATGTTTACTTTCGGAAGGTAGAAATAAGAACATGTCTAAGGAAGAGATTGAAGAAAGACTCAAGAAAGACTTGAATGTCTCTAAGGTCTTATGGCTTCCTTATGGCATTTATAATGATGAGACCAATGGTCATGTCGATAATATCTGTTGCTTCCTTGCTCCTGGGGTTGTCGCTCTTGCCACCACCGATGACAAGAATGATCCTCAGTATGAAAGAAGCATGAAGGATAAAGAATATCTAGAAAGTGTCACCGATGCTAATGGTAACAAGCTTACCATCGTCGAACTTCCTTTACCAAAGGTTCAGTATTTGACCAAGGAAGAAGCCGATGGCATCGTCGCTGATGAAGATGCCGTTCAGAGACAAGAAGGTAGAAGACTGGCTGCTAGCTATGTCAACTTCTACATGGGTGAAGACTTCTTGATCTGTCCACAGTTCAACGATGAAAAAGATGCTGTGGCGGTCAAGATCTTATCTGACTTCTATAAGAACACCAAGGCTATCGTACCCGTTTATTCCAGAGAGATTCTATTAGGCGGTGGTAATATCCACTGCATCACCAAGCAGGTCCCATTCATGGAACCTGGTTATGATATCGAACCAAAAGAAGGAGACAAGTAAAGTGAAAGTTACTCTTGCTGCCACCCAGATGGCTTGTAGCAATGTCTACGAAGAAAATATCAAACATGCAACCGAGATGGTCAAAAACGCCAAGAAGAAAGGCGCTGATGTCATCTTGTTACAGGAGTTATTTGAAAGAAACTACTTCTGTCAGATTGAAGACTATGACCGCTTTGATTTCGCTGAGGAATATGAGCATTCCAAGACCTTGGAATACTTTGAAAAGTTAGCCAAGGAACAGGAAGTTGTCTTACCGATTTCTTTCTTTGAAAAGTCTGGTAACTGCTACTTCAACTCCATCTGTATCATCGATAAGACCGGTGAAAGATTAGGTCTTTATAGAAAGACTCATATCCCTACTGGTGAATGCTATGAAGAGAAGTTCTACTTCACACCTGGTGACACTGGTTATCAGGTCTTTGATACCAAAGCTGGCAAGCTTGGTGTTGGTATCTGTTGGGATCAGTGGTTCTTGGAAACCGGTCGTATCCTTGCCTTAAAGGGTGCTGATTATCTTTTATTCCCAACTGCGATCGGCAGTGAACCTACGCTTGATAAAGACAGCATGCCACATTGGAGAAACGCCATGGTTGGTCAGTCTGCCTTAAACATCATGCCAGTGGTCGCTTCTAATAGAATCGGCACTGAGAAGGAAAAGAATTCTTCCATGACCTTCTATGGTTCTAGTTTCATCACCGATGAGACTGGTACGATTGTCGAAAGTGCAAACCGCACTGATGAAACCATCCTTACTCACACCTTTGATTTAGACGCTTTATATAGAAACAGAAGAGACTGGGGTATCTTTAGAGATCGCCGTCCTGAAATGTATCATGACATCTTGAAAAATGATGCCAGCAAGAGGAGTAAATAACTATGAGATTGATGTCTTTCAATGTCAATTCGATTCGCGCCTATTTAGGTAAGAATCTTACCGAGCAGTGGCAAAAATACAATCCGGATGTCTTCTCCATTGAAGAGTTGAAACTCACTGAGAAAGAACACAAGGATTTCCCCTTTGCTATGGATGGCTATGAAACCTATTGGACGGTTTCGAAAGTCAAGAAGGGTTATGCGGGTACAGCGGTCATGACTAAGATCAAACCGCTAAATGTGACCTATGGCTTGAAAGATGGAAAATATGACGATGAGGGAAGAGTCATCACAGTTGAATATGAAAAGTTCTTCTATGTGGAGATGTATGTTCCTAACTCTGGCGAAAATCCTTCTAAGGGTGAAAAACCAAAAAGACTTCCCTATCGTATGGAGTTTGAAGATGATCTGAGAGATTATCTTTCCGACTTGATGAAGAAGAAACCAGTCATCGTCACTGGTGACTTGAATGTCGCACATAATGAAATCGACTTGAAGCATCCAGAGACCAACCATCTCTCAGCTGGCTTTACCGACGAAGAAAGAGAAGCCTTTGGCAAGCTTTTGGATATCGGTTTTGTCGATACTTTCAGAACGCTTCATCCAAGTGAGGTCAAATATTCCTATTGGTCTTATCGTTTCCACGCCAGAGAGAATAACGCTGGCTGGCGTTTAGACTACTTCCTTGTCAGCAAAGATATCGCCGACAAGGTCAAAGAAAGTTATATCCTGAATGACTGCTTTGGTTCTGACCATTGCCCTGTCATGCTTGATATCGATTTGTAACTGCTTTTATTTGCATTATTAATTTGAATAATGTAATTTATTATTAGTACATAAGTTTTTTTTAAAATTTCGAGTGCCAAAAGTCTGTTTTTGGTGCTTGCTACGTTGAGGATTTGTATATGGACAATAATGCTGATTTAGTTCCTTTTAGTCGTGAAATTGGTTCTTACCCCATCAAGGTTGTCGCTCTTGGTGGCTTAAACGAAATGGGCAAGAACTGCTATGTTATTGAAGTCAATGAAGATGCCTTTGTCATCGAAGCCGGTATGAAATATCCAACCGCCAATATGCCTGGCGTCGATATGATCATCCCTGATTTTGATTATTTGAAGAACATCTCTCATCGCGTCAAGGCCATCATCATCACCCATGGTCATGATGACCAGTATGGTGCGCTTCCTTACTTGTTGAATGTCTGTAGAGCTCCAATCTACTCTACTGAAACCACCATCAATGTCATCAAGGCTCAATATGAAAGACAGTTCAAGAAGATCAACAACGTCGACTTCAGAATGGTCAAACCTAGCGACACCATCAACATCGCTGGTCACACCTTTGATTTATTTCAGACCACCCATTCCATCTCTGACAGCTTCGGTTTTGCCTTAAAGACAAAGTTTGGTAACATCGTCTACACCTCTGACTTCATGACCGATTATTCTCCAATGAAGGGTTATCAGTTTGATTTAGCCAAGGTTGCTAGACTCTCTGAAAATGAAAATACCTTCTTATTGATGGCCGAAAGTGAAGCCGCTGATAAGCCTGGTATCGCTTCTCCAAACCATAAGATTACCGATAAGATCAAAGACGCTTTTGAAAACCAGAATGGTCGTATCTATATCTCTATCTACTCTCAGAATTTCTACAACCTTCAGGAAGTCATCAACCTTGCCAAGCGTTTCAGAAAGAAAATCTGTATCGCCAATAAAGAACAGCTCAATTTCTTTGATAGAATGGCGGAAAGCGGCACTTTAATCATCCCCGATGAGATGAAAGTCTCTCTTGCGGATACCAAGATCACTTCCAACAAGGATTTGATCATCTTAGTCACTGGCTCTGG
>CACXYG010000045.1 GCA_902771745.1 uncultured Erysipelotrichaceae bacterium
CGAACTACGGCATCGATGCCTCCAGTGTCAATTTCATCACCAACTCGACTGGTAAGACGTCTTCTTCTAACTCTAGTGTCACCAGTTCTAATAGTGCTTCTAGTATCACTTCCAGTGAGGTTTCTTCCACGAGTACTGGTACTTCTAGCAGTGTTTCTAGTTCTAGTGAAACCAATAGCAGTGTTGATTCTTCTTCGACCAGCTCTGGTCCAAAAGAAGGTGATATTCAGATTTATGCCTTAAATGATTTCCACGGCGCTTGTGTCGCTTCTGGTAATGAAGCTGGTATCTTGAAAGTCGGTTCCTTCTTCAAACAAAAAGGCAGTGAAGATAACACCTTGATCTTGAACTCTGGTGATATGTTCCAGGGTTCTCTACTTTCTAACTCCAACCGAGGTGAATTCTTAACCAAGGTCATGAATGACATTCAGTTTGATTGCTTCACGTTAGGTAATCATGAATTTGACTGGGGTATTGATGTCATCAAGAAGAACGCCTTATTAAAAGATGAGACGACAAACTATTCCACTCCGGTTCTTGCCGCTAACATCTACAACTATGATATCGACACCAATACGCTTGGTGACTATGCCAACTTAGGTGAGAAATATGTTATTCGCACCTTAGAAAATGGCATTAAAGTTGGTATCATCGGTTGTATTGGTATTGACCAGATCACTTCTATCACTTCTACTTATGTCGATGACTTGGTTTTCTATAATCCTGTCACGGTCACCAAGGAACTTAGTGATGAGCTGAGAACCAAGCAGGGTTGTGATGTTGTCATCCTTGATTTACACGCTGATCAGGATGATGTCTTAAGCTCTGGTTTGACATCCACGAGTTTTGTCTCTGGCAAAAGATATGTCGATGCGGTCTTATGCGCTCATTCTCACCAGGGTGAAAAGACCATGGAAAATGGTGTGCCTTTTGTTCAGGCCATGTGCAATGGTAAAGCCTATAGCGATATCACGCTTCATCTTTCTAGCGATGGCACTGTCACCTGCAACAATTACGATTATGAATATACCAGTGGTATTTCCACAAGTATAGATAGCAATCTTCAGGCCTATTATGATTATTATGATGGACTTGTCGATGCAGATGAATATGTCGGCACCTTAAATGGCACCTTAAGTAAAGATGGTTATAGCGATACGGAAGTTTCTACTTTTGTCTGTGATGCCATCAGCTGGGGTTGTAAACAAAACGGTAACAACTACTCGATCGACTACGCTATGTGCAATACCTCTAGAGCGGAACTTGCTTCTGGTAGTGTCACGTTAGAAGATATGTTTAAAGCCTTACCGTTTGATAATGAAATCTATATCGGTACGGTCAAAGGCTCTGACTTATATAACGAGATGAAATACAATAACTTCACTCGTTTAGATACTGCTGCCTTAAATAAGAATTCGACTTATACGGTTGCGATCATCGATTATCTTGCTACCCACCGCAACTCCTATAGAAAATATGACTTTTTCCCGTCCTTCACATTAACTGGTTCTTTAACCAAGAATCAAACTAGCTGGACTTATCGTAACATCGCGATGGATTACTTTAAATCCTTGGGAAGCATCAATGCTTCTGATTATTCTTCTTCGCTTCCTAGCCACGATATGGATCAGTTGTTCCAGAGTATTACTTTGTAGATTTTGAGACACCTTTGGCAATAGGTGTCTCTTTCTTTTTGTATAAAGTTAGATATATAATATCTATATTCATTTTATTATCCATTTGTAAAATACTTCCCAGCAAACTTCCAGACGCGATATAAGGGGGTTTCGTATATGAAAAAATCCAAATTAACCTTAACATTATTATCTATCGGATTACTTGCTGCTTGTGGACCAACCGAGGATTTCTCTAGTGTCCTGGCTTCTTATGTGACTTCCACAGAAGAGAGTTCTACGACCGCTAGCAGTGTTGAAGAAGTCTCTTCTAGTGAAGAGGTCTCTTCGGTTTTAGAATCCTCTGTTGTCGAAGAATCTTCCAGTATCGAGTCTTCTGTCATCGAAGATAGTTCCTCTGTCGATGATAGAAAAGATTCTTCCAATACAGTAATAACTCCACTTCCTGCTGGCAATGTCACTAAGACTGGTAACTTGATTGTCGATTCTGTCTTACCAATCGGTTTGAATTCTCAGGGCTCTTATTTAGATATGGATGTCGCCTATCACTACTATCAGAATGACCAGGGTTATCCAGTTGGTGATAATTGGGTATTCAACGGACAGCCACTCAAGAAGGTCAATGGTGTTGTAGATGCCACGACCACCAAAGGTAATTATCAGGCGTTAGCTAATATCTTTTCCATGGATCAGTTAGCAACTTTGCTTTCAGCTTTTTCTAGTGACGCTCCATCTTTAGAGTTACCACCTGCTTATCTCATGGCTGGTAATCACTTCAGAAAGATGGCCGAAAAGACTTCTTTTAGCGATGAAGAAGAAATTGCTGTTGCTCAGCTTGAGGATAATTTCGTCTTTGCGGATTACGCCAATTTAAATACCGATAATGAGAAATATTATGCTTATGCCTCTACTTCCTTAACCCAGGTTGAAGATGAAGAAATACCGGTCGTTACCACAAGTAGACGCCATGCGTTAAATGAAGGTGAGAGTGAAGAAGTCACCGAAGAGGAAGAAGTCACCTTAGATATCTTCTCTCTTTTAGAGGGACTTCTTGCTAGCACGGGTATCAGTCAAGAAGATGTCGAAGGTATCGTCAATTTATTAACACAGATCTATGAAGTTGTGGATGACGGTATTGATATGAATATCAACAAGAAGAGCGTCAAAGGTGTCACTGATTATCAATACGATATCTCGTTAAATGAAGATGGCGTTAAACAGGTGAACAACTTCATCGCTGAGACATTAGGTTTACCAGATGGAATCACGTTAGGTGTTGCTGAAATTGAAGGTCAGAAATCCACCATCCAACCTCTTCATATCGTTGCCGATTACAGCAAGGATAAAGAAGGACATATCAATGTTGACTATATCAATTTTGACTTCGGTCTAGCCTTGACCATCAAGTCTGGTTTCTTCTCTATCCCAGTCAACTTTGCCATCTCGATGGATTTAAACTTTGATCAACAGTTGGTCGCTTTAGATGAGAATTATTTCACTACGCTTGCTGATAAGTTTGATGGTATTGAAGAAGACTATCAGATCGCTCAGGAATATTATGAGAAGGGTAGAGCGTATTGTGTACCAGCAACAACAGATATCTCCAAAGCCGGTTTGGCAGAATATGACGCTTATGTCGCTTCTTATTTAGATCTCTCTGACAGAGTAAAACAGATCTTAGCTGACTCGATGTCTTATGATTTGGTCGATGGTTTAACCATCCAGTACAACGGTAATGAAGTCTTGTTAAATGATATGATTCAGACAGCTAAAGACACGTTAGCCAAAGTCGTCAACAACTGGAAAGATACTTCTACCTTCACCGAAAGTAATATCGCTAAGACCCTTGGCACTTCGAAATCTGGTTTGGCTTCCTACAAGAATTATCTTGTCGCCTTACAAGAAAGCGATAAAGGTGAGTCTATCATGACTGCCTTAAATACGTTCTTAGCTTCTTATTTAGAAGAGAAGAATACTACCTTAACTACCTATCAGAGCGACTTAGATGCTCTTAAGACGGATTACTTATCCGTGGATAACGCCACTGCTATGGTCAGTGATTATAAGACTGCCTGCAGTCTCACACTACTGGATGAAGTCTATTTCACCGATGAGTATATCGCTGGTTATCAGCTATTAGAATCTAACTTAGAACAATACTTAGATGATACGATTGTCGAGTATGCAAACCACATCCAAGCTTTGATGGATGAAGAAGAGTTGGATATTGAAAAACTTGCCTTAGATTTAGACAATAATTATGAAACTATCACTTCTGCTCCTTCTGGTTTGTTTAATACTTTCACCACCGATTCTACCAGAGTCAACACCTTCAAGTTGACCATCGGTTATCTTGATTTGAGCAATTTCTATATCACCTTACAAGATAAGGCTGACGCCTATTACACGGAGTATGAAACTCAGCTGAATAGCATCACCACCGCTGAAGATTGGGCTACTTTAAAAAAGACGATCAACAAGACCATCTCATATCTCAACATTATTGAAACCAATCTTTATAACAGTGCCGATCTCAGTGCTGACTTAGTATCTTTGGTTGCTACTGGTGATCAAAAGACGTTCTAAAAACTTACATGCGGGTGAGTAATCTCACCCGTTTTTTATGCTAAAAATGTCCATCTAGAAGAGGTCATCTTCTAAATGGACATAATTTTATTTGATCAGATTGATGATTTCATCCTTGGCTGTAAGGATATTAGCTACACCTGGGGAATATTTATCCTGGGCAAGTTTAGCAGCCTCATGAATCATTTTATCAGCAAAGAGAATGGTTTCTTTATATCCGATGATCTTATCCGCATAGGCAAGAAGACCAGCAAGATAACCAGCCAGTCCATCACCAGAACCAGCCTTAGCAAGACATGGTGTCAAAGGCGCTTCACTTTCATAGACCCTGCCGTTACTTGCAACCAGAAGAGACTGATAAGATTTTAAAAGGATCGAACAACGATGAAGTTTCTGATATTTCTTAGCATCGATAACATAGTCCTTGGCATCTCTGGAGTGAACATCACTCTGGAAGAGATATCTCGCTTCCCCAAGATGAGGTGTTAATAAGACATTGGGTCTAAACTCTTTGACATCGACTTTGGCAAGTAATCGTAAACCGGTCGCATCAATGATCAGATTACCTTCAAACTCTTTTAATAAATTGGTTAAGAGGTTGAGGTTTTCTTTGGTTTCACTAATACCAGGGCCAAAGAGAATCGACTGATAGGTTTTGACAATGACATTGATTCTAAGTGGATCATATTCAATAGAATCCGAATCGAGAATCGATGGTTCAAAAATCTGGGTTAATTCACTTCTGCTGGCAACCACAGGATAGATGGAAGAAGGGACACCCAAAGCGGAATAGCCGTTACCCGAAAGAGCAGCAAACTGACTGCTGATTAAAATACCGTTGGGGAATTTCTTGCTTCCACCGATCAATAATGTCTTTCCGAAGTCATTTTTGATGGCGTCTACCTTACGATCATGATAGATCTTCTTGATATCATCTTGAAAGTTCATGCTGATATATTTCCTTTAGCTTACTTTTTGCTTCTTTATATAGTGTAACTTTTTTCTTCTGGTAATGGGAAGATGATTTCTCACAATCCAAAGCGATTTGTTGATAGATTTTTCTTGTCGGCTTTTTAAAGATTTTCTTTTCTAAGTCTTTATGATATCTGTGAAGTTCTTTTTTGACTTTTCTAAAGCACTCAAAATGAGGTGTCAACCAGTCTTTACAAGTGTGAACGGTGGATTCTTGATGTTGACGGTAGAGATAAATCGATTTTTTGATAAAAGAGACTTCATTGGCGTTAGCTAAGACAAGGGAGAGAAATAACATATCCTCAAACATCCCCATCGAAGAATCAAAGACAAGATGATTCAACAACAAGAATTCACGCTTATATAGTTTTGCCCAGCAATAAGGATTATATTTCTTGCTGCTATATAACTTTTCTAACGCCTTGCTTCCACTACCATGATAGCTGACACCAGGAACATGTTTGATGATGCTATCAGTACTGTCATCATAAATAGAATAACCAGCACTGACGAGTTGAACATCGGGATATTTCTCTACTTCCTGATACAAAGAAGAAAGGAAGTTCTTCTCTACTTTATCATCTCCATCCATGAAGATGACATAACTGCCATTGGCATGAAGAAGACCAAGATTACGACCAACGGAAATACCATCATTTTTATCATAATGATAGTGATAGACGTTATGATATCTTCTTTGATAATCTTCACAGATATCTTTTGATCCATCATCAGAAGCTGACTCAACAAGCAGAATGTTATAAGGCAACAAAAAGTCTTGATCCAATAAAGAATCAAGACAAGCTTCTAAATATTTTCTGACCCGATAAACCGGGATGATGATAGAAATTACAGTTTTGAACATGCCTCTATTGTAGCGATTTTAAGGCTGACTTCCTAGCATTCTTTTTCCAGAATCCGACGAAGATGAAGTTCTCGTCTCATCCGTTTGATTCTGTGGCGAGTATATTGATATTTTCTTCCGATGATACGAGAGATTTCACTGACCTTAAAACCCTTGATCAAGAGGTTGAGAATATCTCTATCCGTAGGAGAGAGCATCTCCATATAATCTTGGATATCGACTCTCTCAGCAATACTGCGATAACGCTCCTCTTGACTCGTATATTCATTGAGATAGTAAGAACTATGGGAAGGCGCACAGGCTTCATCTAAAGGAACAAGAAAGGCTTTGCGTTTCATACATTTAAAGTGATCCCTGACATAATTGGTTCTGACTTTGGCCATGCTGGTTTTTAAAACACAGCGGAAATAAGATATGAAGTTTCCTTGTCTAAAATCATATTGCCGGATGGCATCTAAAAAGGCATCATTACAGGCAAGTTTGACCTCATCAAAAGAGAGGTAATGAGATTTTCTTCTGATAAACGCTCGATAAGATTCAAGGACATGTCCAAGTCGGTGCTCAATCTCTTTACCGACATCCATACCTTCTTCTTTATATCGACGCACAAGTTCATTCATCCCAACATCGATATAGTTGATATCATAAGGTACGACTCCTTCAATCACTTCCATATCATATCGTTCCAGATTTCGATTCAACATCATCATCTCAGATGGTGTTTTGATCACATACAAATGTCTATACATACAGCACTCCTATTTTGGCAACATAAAAACTGGTTTCATTCCATTGAAAGCAACACAAAAAATAAGAAATTTTACGTATATTAAGGATGTTTGACGAGATAACAATTTTTAGGAGTCATGTCGGCTAAGGAGTTTGTTCACGCATCAGAATATTTTCATCTAAACATGCCGACATGACTGTATATATCATTTTGATACTTCAGGAATTTTTATCTTCTACGAGAGGAGTTGATCTCACTTAAGAAGACAGCGCAAGCAATCGCGGCATTGAGTGCTTTTACTTTTCCTGGAAGAGGAATAGAGGCGATGAAATCAGAGTTTTCTCTGACCAGACGAGAGACACCGAAACCTTCGGAACCGATGATCAAACAGATTTTACCTTTGTAATCGATGCGGTCATAGACGTCCGTACCTTCGCCTGCGGCAGCGACAATCCAATAACCATTCTTCTTTAAGGTATCGATGGTCTGATTGAGATTGGTCACCTGAGCAATCGGGACAACTTCTTCACCACCCGTAGCAATCTTGGAGACTGTTCCTGTCACCTGGACTTGTCTGTTCTTACCGATGATGATCGCGTCGACATCAAAGGCGCAACTAGAACGGATGATGGAGCCAAAGTTGACGGGGTCTTCAAGACCATCGAGCATGACGATGGTGGAGTTCTGTTTGTCCTTGACCATATCGAGAATCGACTCTAATGGGGTGTACTTGAACTCAGGAAGAGAGGCGGCCACACCCTGGTGATTCATGTTGTTGGTCAGATGGGCTAACTCTTTGTTGGAGAGCATCTTGACAGGGACTTTGTTCTTTTGAGCAAGGGCTAAAATCTCTTTGTCAGGATGATCGGCGTTCAAGAAGACATGAACGGCTTTGCGATTGCCAGTCAGTGCGTTTTTAACCGGTATTTTTCCGTAGACGAGGTTCGTTTTGCTATCCATATTTATCTCCTTGTGATTGTGAATAGTGGATTTACATTCCCACTTATATGTAAATATTTTTTACACTTTATGCATGAATGTCATATCAATTTTTCTTTGTCTTTCCGACTCGAAAAACGTCTATGATTCATGGTTATAGTTTATAATATATCTATGTTCTATCAATTACAAACAAAAACAAGTTTTAACTTTTATCAATCCAGCGTATTAATTGATGACTATGCTTCTAGAGCAAATGAACTTCACTATGGTGGTATTGCGATAACCGATAGTAATCTTTATGGTTATCCAGCCTTGAGTCAGGCCTGTGAGAAATATCATTTAAAACCGATTTATGGTTTTCATATTTCTTTGGATTGCTCTTGTGATTTTTCCTTGGAAGCAAATCTTTATGTCTTAAATGAACAAGGTTATCTCAACTTATGTAAGCTTCTTGCAGAAAAGAAAGAAACCTATTCTTTACCACTACTTAGCAAATATCATGAAGGCTTAGCCTTGATTGTAAATACTGATCCTGATTATTATCACGATAACTTCCTTACCATGTTATCGAAAGACTTTTTAGCCTATAAGAAAGTCTTCCAGGATAACTTCTATTTTGGTATCTCTTTATATTCTTTAGATGACCAGAATGAAGTCACTGTTCTTTATGAATACTGTAAATCTTATGACTACAACACCATCGCTTTTCCTAAATGTGAGTATGTCAGAAAGACCGATGCCTATAAAAAGAATCTCCTGATGGTCTGTAAAAACTTTGATCCCGATAAAGATAATATTCCTCAACTTGAAGAGACCGGTCCATATTTCCTGCTTTCCGAAAAAGCTTTAGCTTCCATCTATCGTCAAGAAGATATCAAGGCGACTGAAGACTTCTATCACAAGATCGACTTCACCTTCTTTAAGAAAAGAGGTCATTTAGTCACCTATAAAAATGAAGATGAACAGTTAAAAGAAGATTCCATCAAAGGCTTACTAGCCAAACTACATCTGACCTCTTTACCAAAAGAGTATGAAGAACGCTTGAATTATGAACTCAGTGTCATCAAGAACATGCATTTTTCCTCCTACTTCTTAATTGTTGATGACTATGTTCGTT
>CACXYG010000046.1 GCA_902771745.1 uncultured Erysipelotrichaceae bacterium
GAAGACAACACCCTTGCGATCATATTTCCTCGCCCAGTCAGGCAGCAGTTCCTTCTTCATGTTGGTTGTATTATATCATAAATACAATACAATGACAAGGCAACTACCAAAAACGCCGCAAAATCATATATTCAGGTCAGAAGATTTATGAGTAATGACTAAATTGAAAGAAAGGGCTTGCAAAATTTTTGAAGTTTGATACAATATTGTTCCACTGATAGCATACTAGGACTTGTAGCCACACGCTTCTTCAGTCCGGCTTCTCTTTGTCGCAATACATTGCTTTAAGAACTTTGCCGCTATCAGTCGTACCACAAAGTCAAAAGCACTCCGCAAGGGGTGCTTTTTCATTTGGCATGTTTCACTCGAGCAAATCTTCTTAATCACATGTAAAAGAATTAATGAAATATGATAGAATACCTGTGTTAGGGATATTTATGAAAGATTTAATCTTCACAGGTTGTTCAATACCTATTCTCATTCTTATCATCATCGCCCTTTACGTTCGTAAAACCACACGTGGACAATCGAACCGCTATTTTTTAATTATAAACTATGTCACTTTAGCGGTAGCCATCATCGATTTTACGAATGGTATCTTACGAAACACGGTTTTAAATAATAATGTGGTTCTGGTAATCAGCTATACCTTCTCCACATTGTACTTTTTGATGAGAAATACTTCTATCTTCCTCTATCTGATCTTCTTGATCTATACCTTCAGAATACAGGACATATTCAAAAGGAAATGGTTATATGTCTTGCTGATGCTTCCGTTATTTGTCGTCTTTGCCTTAGTCTTGAGTAATCCGATTCACCATCAGATCTTCACCGTCGATCTTGTCAACAGTTATCAAAGACAACCTCTGATCAATGTCTTATACGTCATGTCTTTGGTCTATGGTCTGGCTGGTATGGTGTTGTTATTTATCTGTATTCGCTTCATCAGTTTCAGTAAATGGATATGTCTACAGTCAATCTACATCTTGACGATTATCGCTGTCCTAGGTCAGTATCTTAATTCTTCTCTCCAGATTGAAATCTTCTCCACTGCGCTTTCTTTATTGATCGTCGCTTTCTTTGTCTTAAGACCAGAAGAATTATCGGATGCCAGAACCGGTCTCCACTCCTATACGGATTATCAGTTAGAACTCAAGAAAGCCAATTTGGCCAAGCAGAAATTATGTGTTCAGATGATCAAAATCACCAATATTTCCAACATTCAGACCTACTATGGTGAAGTGAGTTATCTAGGGGCAATCAAAGAGATTGCAAATTATTACTATGATGAGGCCAAACGAGACAAATTGACGATTGATATCTTCTTTGAAGAACCTGGCAATCTTTATATTCTGGTTGAAGATGAAACATTTGACTGCCAGAAAGTCTTCGAGAATATGCTCTCCTTCTTCCGTGAACAGAGTTCGAGTGAAAATAATGTTGCTGCCTATCTGAAATTGAAAGGCTGTGGCATCGTTCTTCCTAAGGATACGGAAAACTTGCAGACTGTCATTCGTTTAGGTCACGCCTTTGATCGTTATTTAGAAAAGAATGATTCTTTCTGCTATGGAAGAGACATCATCCATCAGAGAGAATACATCATTGAATCCAATCTTCGTGAAATCCTTCGCGAAGCCATCAACAACAATCGTTTCGAGATGTACTATCAACCGATTTATGACATCCGTGCTGGTAAGTTCTTAAGTGCGGAAGCCCTGATTCGTTTAAACGATCCGGAATTCGGTATCATCATGCCTGGCTTGTTTATCCCAGCGGCGGAGCAGAGAAATATGCTTGGTCCGATCGGTGAGTTTGTCTTAGAGGACGTTTTCCGTTTTGTCGGTAGTGATGATTTCCAAAATTCCGGGTTGGAATTTGTGGAGATCAACTTATCCGTCCACCAGGCCATCGACCCTTCCTTGATCTACCATGTTGAAACGCTTCAGAATAAATATCATGTTCAACCATCTCAAATCAACTTTGAAGTCACCGAATCCATCTATTCTCAAGATCATGAATTGTTGGATTATAACCTTGAGAAATTGAAAGAGATGGGTTATCAGTTGTCGCTGGATGATTATGGTACTGGTTATTCCAATATCAATCGAGTCTTAAGTCTACCTTTATCTATCATTAAGTTTGATAAGAGTTTGGTCGATGCTTCCGATAGTGAAAAAGGTCGCTCTGTCCTAGGCTATTCTATCCTGATGATGAGAAATATCAGAAAGGCGATTTTAGTCGAAGGTGTTGAGACCAAAGAGAAAGTGGATCAGGTCATCTCTCTGGGTGCTGAATATATCCAAGGCTTCTATTACTCTAAGCCTTTGCCTGTCCCTCAGTTCCTAGAGTTTATCGCTACGCATAACTAAAAAACCCGGTTCTGTGAATTGAGAACCGGGATTTTTATTAATCTTTGTGAGCGACTTTTTCTTCGTAGACTTTCTTCAAGGCCTGGAAGGTACTTTCGGATAAGTCGTGTTCGATACGACAGGCATCATCAAAAGCGGTCTGGTCATCGACACCTAAGGCGACGAAGAATCTGTGGAGAATGATGTATCTGCCATAAACCTTCTTTGCGATAGCCATACCAGCTTCGGTTAAGTTTAAGACCTGCTTAGGACCGACAGTGACATAACCTTCATTTTCCAATTTCTTTAAAGCGATGGAAACACTGGCCTTAGAGAAATTCATGGAAGTGGCGATATCAATGGCGTGAACGTTTGGGTTACCTTCTTCCTGAAGCATCAGAATTCTCTTTAAATAGTTTTCTGCGGACTCATTTGTATTTGTATCTTGCATGGTGAATTCCTCCTAGCAAATGTTACATACTAATAGTAAATCAAAAATCATTTTTGTTGACAAGTCAATTGCGTTTCTATATGCTATTATACGATAGTTAGACGCAACTAACAGTCAAATTATTCTTGTTTGAACCGCAAGAATAAGTGACGACCTCCAATATATAGAAAGCCCAGGCCTTGAACCAGCCTGGACTTTTTATTTTTTCTCCTTGGCGGCTTGTTGTTGAGCGATGGTTCTCGGATTCATCAATTGCTGTTGTAAGGAACGGAAGCCAGGATTGGCACCTTTGCCCGCTAATTCGACAGCGGTGATCTGAGGAATCTCGTTCATCAGAATGACAGCGATAGAATCAGAGACATCGGTTGGGGCAAGACCACAACCCGCACATGCGCCGATCATTCTGACATACAAAACACCAGTCTCTTTGTCATAGTGATCGATTTCGATATTTCCACCTTCATTCATCAGGTAAGGGCGAATCTTATTCAAGGTGTATTCAATTCTATCTTCGAGTGTTCTCATATTGGTTTTTTTTGATTTATGAAACTATTAAATATTTTTTTCTTTGGGAAAGCAACAAAAAGGCTCTTTTTATTTGTTCCAGCAACCATAATACTCTTTTTTTAGGCATTTTTCATCAAAAATTAGTTGACACAAACTCTCCTCGCTATTATAGTATTGAGGATAGTTATATTTAACTAACTCGGAAGGAGGGCATATGCCAATTCTTATCGCACCAATTAACCAAGAACTTACGGTCAAACGCGTTTCCGGAAACGACAAAGAGCGTAAACATCTTGAGAGCCTCGGCATTGTCCCAGGCCGTACTATCACAATCTTAAAAGCTACTAACAATGGAGTGATCGTTTTGATTAATGACATGCGTCTAGCTATTGATCGTAACGTCGCCATGTCTATTGTCGTTGCAGCTTAGAAGGGGAAAATGTAATATGGAAGACAGCACAGTAAAAATTGCTGAAGTTGTCAATGTTGGCGATGTTGTCACACTCAACACTGTCCTCATTGGAACGTCTGGAACCATTGTCAAAGTCAATGGTGAAGGAAAAATCCGTCGTCGTTTGTTCGATATGGGTCTCACCCCAGGTGCCGAAGTGTTCTTACGTAAGAAGGCTCCACTTGGCGATCCATTAGAAATCACTTTGAGAGGTTATGAACTTTCTCTCAGAAAAGATGAAGCCCAGTATGTGGAAATCAAAGTCACTGATGTACCAGCTTCTTCTGAAGGAGAAAACAAGTAATGGCTGATAAAGTATTGAATGTTTGTCTTGCTGGTAACCCAAACTGCGGTAAGACTACTTTATTTAACTCCTTGACTGGTTCTACCGCTTATGTCGGTAACTGGCCAGGTGTCACAGTTGAAAAGAGAGAAGGTAAGTATAAATCCAAAGAAGGTTTGGTCGTCGATGTTGTCGACTTACCTGGCATTTATTCCTTATCTCCATATACGCCAGAAGAAGTCGTTTCCAGAAACTTCATCTTGGAAGAACATCCTGATGTCGTCATCAACGTTCTTGATGCTACTAACTTAGAACGTAACTTATATATGACTACCCAGATCTTGGAAATGGATGTTCCTGTTGTCATCGCTTTGAATATGATGGATGCTGTTGAAAACAACGGTATGTCTATCGATGCGGATGCGATTGCCAACAAGTTAGGTGTCAAGGTTGTCAAGATCTCCGCTCTTCGTAACAAGGGTTTGGATGAATTGATGGCCGTTGCCGCCAAGGTTGCTACCACCAAGAGAGAAGGTAAGTCCTTCTGGGATTATGGCGAATATGCTTCCAAGGTTGATGAAGCGGTCGCCATCTATAAGAAAGAAGAAGTCAGCGATCCTCTCTTCCATGCCATCAAGGCCTTGGAAGGTGATGAAATCGAAGCGGAAAAGAATAAACTTGCCTTTGAAAAGGTTAAGGAATTAGGTGTCAATATTGACGAATTTGAAGCCAATTCTGCCGATAAGCGTTACAAGTACATCACTTCGGAGTTGGCACAGTATCGCACTGGCGCTCCTGTTCAGGAAAGCAAGAAGTTATCGACCTCTGATAAGATCGATAAGGTCTTGACCAACAAGTGGGCGGCTATCCCGATTTTGTTAGTTCTCCTCTGGATTATCTTCCATATCACCTTTGCCTCTGACTTGCTTTATATGCATCAGTGGTTCGGTCTTGAATTAGAAGACTATCCAGGCTTTATCTCCTTCACCCTCGCAGATGGTGAAACCTATACGCCATTTGCCGGTCTCTTCTATACGGGTGATGGTGTCAATTCCATCGGTGAATTCTTCCATTGCCTTGCCGGTGATAACGAAACAGGTATCCTAGGTCTTATCTGTCTTGGTATCAAACAGTTGTTGTTGATGATGGGTACACCAGATGCTGTCATCATGGTTATCTATGATGGTATCTTGAATGGTGTTGCTGCTGTTGTCGGTTTCGTTCCACAGATTCTCATCCTCTTCTTATTCTTCTCCATCTTAGAAGACTCTGGTTATATGGCTCGTGTCGCTTTCGTTTTAGACCGTATCTTCCGCCGTTTCGGCGTTTCCGGTCGTGCTTTCTTACCAATGATCATGGGTCTTGGTTGTGGTGTCCCAGCAATGGTCAATACCAGAACGCTTAACTCTGACAAAGAAAGAATTAAGACAATCCGTGTTATTCCTTACTTCACTTGCGGTGCCAAGGCCGATATCCTTGCTGCCGTTTCCGCCTCTGTCGCTTTATCCTTCGGCTGGAATGCAGACTTATTCACCATGGGTATGTATGTCATGGGCTTCGTCATGGCCGTTGTCGTTGTTATCTTGATGAACAAGACAACCCAGAGAGAAGAAGTTCCTCCATTCATCATGGAATTACCTGCCTATCATATGCCACAGCCAAAGGCTGTCGCTATCCACGTCTGGGATAAGGGCAAACACTTCTTGAAGAAGGCTGGTACCATCATCTTGATCTCCACCATCGTCATCACCATGATGGAAAATCTCACCTGGGATTGGAGATTCATCCCTGCTTTCGAAGAAGCTACGTTAGAAGAAATTCAGGCTCTTGGCTATGCCTCTTATGAAGCGATGGAAGCTAGCTCTATGCTTTCTAGCCTTGGCAAAGTCATCATGCCATTATTCACTCCAATTGGCTTTGGTACTCAGCTCAACAGCACTGGCTGGATCTTCGGTGTCGCTACCATCCAGGGTATCGTCGCTAAGGAAAACGTCACTGGTACCTTAACCGCTTTGGCCGGTATCGTCGGTCAGAATGTCGAAGGCTTAGAAGATGGCGATGCTGTCTCTCAGATGTTCGTCGCTACTGGTATCACCGCTGGTGGTATCATGGGCTTCACTGTCTTCAACCTCTTAACCATTCCTTGCTTTGCCTCTGTTGGTACTGCGAAGGGTGAACTTCCAACCAAGAAGTCCTACATCGGTACGATCTTGTTCTGGTTGCTCGGCGCTTATGTCATCGCTTCTCTCTTCTATCTCTTCACCGATGCGGTTGTCGGTAACTTCGGCTTAGTCGCTGGCATCATCGTTCCAATCGTGATTGTCGCTGCTGTTGTCGGTTCCTTCTTCTTTGCTCATCTCTATGACAAGAAGATGAGAGCCAAAGAAGCTTTAGCCGCTTAATTCATCTAAAATATAGAGGTGGCTTGGTGCCACCTCTATTTCGTTCAAGGAGAACATATGGAATTAATCACATTAAAAGTCGAAGGTATGAAGTGCGGAATGTGTGAATCACACGTCTGTGATTATATCCGCAAGGTCTTACCTAAGGCCAAGAAGGTCAAAGCCAATCACATGAAAAACACAGCCAGTTTTGTGTTAGAACAGAATGGTGTAGATATCAAGCCAGTCATGGACGAGATCTCTTCTGGCGGTTATCATGTAGAAGGTTTTACAAGAGATCCTTATGAGAAGAAAGGTCTCTTCTCCTTCCTTAAAAAATAAGAAAAAAGAGTCTGTTATCACCTAGAAAAATCTAGATGGTAACAGACTTTTTCTATGCTTTATTTCTTTTCAATCACACCACCTAGCAACAACAAGTACTTATGGAGTTCATCATAAGTTAATGTAAAGGAGTCATAGCTGGTGAAAAGGAAGTGAGAGGAGACCATATAACTGAATAAGCGCAAATGTTCATCGTTATCGTCTAGTACGCCTTGATGAGCTTTGCATATCTTATAGATGGCGTTAGCAACCGCCTTGTTCATTCTGCCAAAGGCAATACCAAGATCGGGAAGGTCGTGGCTGATGATGATAGCGAACTTCTTGTTGCCGCGAAGGAAATCATGAACTTTCACAAGATAGGAATAAAAGGAGATGAGGTCATGGATGTTATCAGAATTCTTTTCTAATTCGATCTTCTCCATGATCTGTTGATGGACGACTTCAAAACGATAATCCAAGAGCTCTCTGAGAGAGTTGAAGTTACGAGCAAAAGTCTCACGAGAGCGATTGGCACGTTTACAAAGACTTTGAACGCTGATGTTTTCGAAGTTTTCTTCTATCAGCAGGCTGTCTAAAGCTTCGATAAAACACTGCTTAGTAAAAGCAGTTCTTCTGTCGATGGTTCTTTTACATGTAATCATAGATGAGTACCTCGTTGTTATTACATTATACTCATTATTTAATACACTGCAATAGAATGTGAAGAAAAAAACACGCTTTTTTGATAAAGCGTGTTTCAATAAATGACAGTTTAGTTGATATTGACCTTCAACTCTTTCTTTTCTAAGAGTTCTCTTTCGATCGCAGCGCGAGTATCGTCGAAACGATGGACGCAGTTCTCTCTGTCAGGACAGTTCTGACAATCGGCTTTGGCAATTTGTTTAGCCTTGATGATGTTCTTCTTTTCGCGTTCGAAGATCTCGATTTCATCGGAGTTATAACCGACCTGGATCTTAGAATCATCCACGATGATCGGGCGCTTTAAGATGCTTGGGTTCTCCTGGATGAAGGCAAGCAGAGCTTTGATGGACATGGAGTCAACATCGATATGCTGTTCCTTGAAGATCTTACTTCTGGTAGAGATGATTTCATCGGTACCATCTAAAGACTTCTCCAACATCTCTTTTAAATCTTCTTCCGTCAATTTCTCTTTCAAGATATTGACTTCAGTGTAAGGAATCTTTTCCTTATTAAACCAGGCTTTGACTTTACGACAGCTGGAGCAGCTGGGAGAGGAATAAATTTTAATCATGATCAGCAAGTTCCTTTCCTGGTTCTTTCTGGTCCTTTGTATCGCTTATAACAGTCTTAGAATTTCTTAATTTGAGATAAAAAACAAAATATAAAATCCAAGAAACGAGTAACCATAACGTTGCAAAAGCACAGCAAGAATCAAATATATAATGAGCAACACGAATCGTCTCGGCAGTAGCGTTCTCACCGACGACAGGGAAGGTTTCAATCAAGAATGGACCAGCGATCAGCAAGAAGACAGTGATGATATAGAAGAGGAAGGAAGCGACTTTACCATACCATTTTGCACCACCGAAGGTCTTACTACGTTTGGCAAGTGAGATATCTTCAAAGACCAAGGTCAACTCTTTACCCATGAAGACACCAAACATCACAAAGACAGTAGGGAAGGAATAGAACTTGACCATCAGCGCAATCGCGATGCAGAATTGCATGAATTTATCAGCAATCGGATCAAGGAGAGATCCCAAATTCGATTTTTGATCGAAGGTTCGAGCAATAAAGCCATCGATGAAATCGGTGTAGGCAGCAATCATCATCATCGCCACAGCGATATAGGTGCCAGCACGGTGATTTCCTAAAATGGTAATCGGCACAAGATAGAAGACCATAAAAGCAACAACAAGGAGAATTCGGACATAACAAAGAATGTTAGGAACTTTAAATATATCCTCTTTGCGGAAGTACTTTTTCAAAATGTTTATAAAGTTTTGAGTATTGCTTTCGTTTGTATGTTTCATAGTCCTACCAATGTACTATTATAGCAAGATTTATTATTTTCTAAAATAATAAAACGGGTTCGTTTGTTATATTCT
>CACXYG010000047.1 GCA_902771745.1 uncultured Erysipelotrichaceae bacterium
CATTGTTTTTTTCTTTTTTATTTCATTTATGAGGTAAAACCATGCCTGACATTCAATATCTATCGCCGTTTCTTAGAAGAATTCAAGACATTTAAGAAGGCGGTTTGTTTCGTGAAGAAAGGAGATGTTTTATGACGAAGAATACGTTATCCGCGACCGCCAAATCTAAAGGTGTGATCGAGGTTTATGCCAATAAGGAATTCTGTAACTTCAGACTTACAAAGTTCCGTTTATATGCCGATCATCGCCCCGTGATGAAACTTGAACCTATCACGACAAGTGAATCTCACTCTTCTAACATCTACACCATCGTCTGTGATGATTTCAAGTTTATACCGGGCCATTATTATGAGCTTGCTACGGAGCAGAACTACTTTGTTCCCATCGATATATCTTTCATGGCCTTGACGCCAGAATTTGAAAAGAAATATCGTTTTGACGGTCAGCTTGGCGCCATCTATACCAAGGAGAAAACCACCTTCAGAGTCTTCTCTCCCTTCAGTGTGGAAATCAGCCTCCATGTCTTGAAATACGGTCAGACCAAATGGGAAACCTACTCCATGACTCACAACCTGGAAAACGGCGTCTTTGAGGCCGTTGTCGAGGGGGATTATGATGGAGCATCTTATCTTTATGAAAGACTGATGTTTGGTGAATCAACTCTTGTTGCTGACCCATATTGTTTCTCCATGGCTTCGAATAGCCGTTGGTCTTTTGTTATCAATCCAAAGCGTGTTAAGAAAGTAAATACTCACAGTGATAAATTACCTCCGTTTTCTGACCCGTTAAAGGCCATTATCTATGAATGTAATGTCCGTGATATGACCTCGCTTACCGATGTGCCAAATAAGGGTACATTCAAGGCCTTAGCGACCAAAGGATATAAAGATAAAAAGGGTTTGCCAATCGGTTTAGATTATCTTGCTAGCCTCGGGGTAAGCCACATTCAGCTCATGCCGGTACTGGACTTCCAGACCGTGGATGAAGATGATCCGTTTTCGATGTATAACTGGGGTTATGACCCGGCCAGTTTCTTCTCTCCGGAAGGTTCTTATTCTAGCGACCCTTATGAGCCATATGCCCGAGTTTTAGAGTTGAGAGAACTTGTCGGTGCACTTCATAACGAAGGTATGAGAGTCACTCTTGATGTCGTTTATAACCACGTCTATTCCACGATATTCAACCCGTTGAACAAGTTTGTTCCGAAGTATTACTACCGCGCCGATGGCGAGGGTAGATTATCCAATGGTTCTGGTTGTGGTAACGATTTAGAATCTCGTAACTACATGGTCAGAAAACTCATCATCGATTCTCTGAAGCACTTAGTTGATTTTTATGATGTCGATGGTTTCCGTTTCGACTTGATGGGTATTTTGGATATCGAGACCATCAAGACTGGCCATGATGCCTTAACGGAGATGAAACCAAATATTCTTTATTATGGTGAAGGTTGGGATTTATGGACTGCGCTTCCTGGCGAACAGAAAGCCAGCTATTATAATGCCCATGCCATGCCGTATGCTTCCTTCTTCAATGATAGATTCCGTGATATTGCCAAAGGTAAATCTAATGAGAGTGAAATCGGCGTTAGAGGCTATCTTTTAGGAGATACCAACTATCGTGATGGTTTCAAACATGTTTTGCTTGGTAGCGCGGTTGCATTAGCCTTTGCTCCGATGTTTGCCCGTCCGGTTCAATCGGTCAACTACGTCGAATGTCATGACAATCATACGCTGTATGATAAGATCAGAATCGCTTGTCCAGATGACAATGAAGAAGAAGTCAAGAAGCGTATCAAATTGTGTACGGCGGCAATTCTTATTGCTGGTGGTATTCCACTATTCCATCAGGGACAGGAAATCGGTGGCAGTAAACAGAAGATGGGCAACTCTTATAATGCCGGCGATGAAATCAATGGTTTCCATTATGACTTGTTGGATAAGAATGAAGAGATGTATCGCTTCTTCCAGGAAGCCATCAAGATGAAGAAGCGTATAATTCAGTTGGCGGGTGATGAATATGACTTCTTGTTAGAGAATAACAGAATCACTTTTGAAAACCTGGAACATGGCGCCTTGAAGATCAGGTATGAATTTGCTGACTGCAATGTCCATATGATTTTCAATCCAAGCAAGGATTCCTTCATGTATGAGTTTGAAAACTATGTCAATCTCGTCTTCAATGATACGGGCATCATCAATGATGGTGGCTTCTTCATGAAGATGGCAATCATCAATGCCTTATCATTTAATATCTTCTATGAGAAGAAAGTTATGAAAGTCTCTTTAGACACCAAGGAGGTTAACTAATCATGAGACAATTATGTAAATGGATTCGTATGGTCTGCACTGGTGGACCTAGCATCATGTGGGGTGCCCATCACTGCAAACGTTATTTAAGACACCCAGAGAAATATACGGTCAAAGAAAAACACGCCTATGCCAACGCGTTAGGTAAAAGACTTGCCAAGCGTGCCTTCAAGACAGAATTCATCATCACTGGTCAGGAAAATTTAGAGAAAGCCAAAGGCCAGGTCTTGTTTGTTTCGAATCACGTCTCTGTTCTCGACCCGATCTTCTTCATGGCCTATTCCGATCGTCCTGTCACCTTCTTAGGTAAGAAGCAGATCTTGAAGATGCCATTTGTCTCTACGGTCTTGCGTTCCATCGATGGTGCGTTTATCGACCGTGAAGACTTGAGAAGTGAAATCAAAGTCTTCCGTGAGATCAACAATCTCTTAAAGGCCCAACCAGATTTATCCTTCTGTGTCTATCCAGAAGGTACCAGATCCAAAGGTCCAGATTTCCCGATGGCCGAGTTCAAGGGTGGTAGTTTTAAGATTGCCACTCGTTTGGATTTACCAATCGTTCCTGTTGCCGCTTGGTTGACGGAAAGAAGTATGGATCCACATTATCATTATCATAAGTATCCTCTTCAGGTCGCCTATTGTCAGCCGATCATGCCAGAAGAATATGAAAAGATGACCACAGGTCAGATCGCCGCAATCGCTCAAGAGAGAGTCGAGGCGAAGTTAAAAGAGTTGAAAGAGAATGATCTTAACATGATCATGAAACTCAACAACTACAAAGAAGAGAAGGCTAAGAAAGTTCAGTACTCTTCTAACACACATACTATCTAACTTTAAAAAGGATATTCGCTTTTCGGGGCCAATATCCTTTTTAAAAGTGAATCAATGCTTTCTTATCAATCTTACCGACGCTGGTTCTGGGGAAGTGAGGTAAGATGGAGATTTTTTCTGGAAGAGAATATTTGATCAAGTGCGCTTTTAAGTGATTGAGCAATTCTTCTTTGAGAAGCTTGTCATCCTTGCTGTGGTTTTCCACATAGAGGTGGATATAGGGATGTTCTTCTTTGGAGACATAGATGGCAGCCGCATCGACAACGCCATCAATTTCATCGGCGAGGTTTTCAATGTCAGCAAGATAGACATTGAAGCCAGCGATTTTCACGACATCGTTATAACGGTTCTTGAAGTAGAGATAACCATCCTCATCGACATGGCCGATATCACCAGTGCCGATATAGGTGATTTTTTTGGCGTCCGTGAAGAATGGCTGACGATTCTTTGGCGTGTTGAGATAGCCAAGACAATTGGATGGGCCGGTGATCAGGATTTCACCATCTTCACCAACCGGAAGTTCTTTTCTACGGTCTTCAGGGTTGACGATTTTGACACGAAGGCCATCTAAAGGTTTGCCGACCGAACCCATGCGGTGGTCGTTGATGGTGTTGACAAAGCCGACAGTGACAATCTCGGTCTGACCATAGCCTTCATAGATACGGTTTTGAGAACCATGTTTCTTCATCAACTCATTGAATTCAGTGACTAAAGTCTCACTGATCTTGTCCGCGCCGACAAAGGTCATGTATAAATTGGATAAGTTGCTGGAACGGAACTTTGGATTCTGCATGAGTCTATTGATCATGTAAGGGACCGCCAATAATAAGTTGAGTTGCTTCTTGTTGATGGCAGCGGCGATTTCATCGCCGTCAAATTTCATCATGAGGTAGATAGAGGCGTTATGCATCAAAGGAGCATGGATGCCCATAGAAAGACCAAAGCCGTGGAAGATCGGTAAGACACCTAACATCGATAAACCGATAAAATCACGAGAGAGAATATCACCGGCTCGGCTGCCGGCATAACGGATGGCCTTATCGTTCAAGGCGACGGTCTTGATATGATTGGTGGTTCCACCAGAACGGAGATAGAAGCTGACTTTCTGGGGGTCGTTGTTGATTTCAATTTCGCTGACGAATTTGAATTTCTTATCCGTGGAGGTTAAGACTTTGCTTTGATCGACATCGCTGAGCTCGGTAAAGTATTTCTTTTTATACCCGCCCTTTTCAAAGAAGTTGAGGTCGACTAAGGCGGTGATGAAGTAAGTCTGGATATTCAAACCTTTCAATTCTTCTTTATAGGCGGAATAACGAGCATCTAAAATGATGAGATACTCTGATTTGGTATCCTTGATGGAATCAGATAGACCTTTGACGGGAATCAAAGGATGAAGAATGGAGACGATGGCTCCGATTTTATTTAACGCGTATAGAGCGATGATGGCTTCTGGACAATTATAGGATAATAAGGAAACAACACTATCTCTATGAATGCCAAGAGAGTAGAAGTGATCCGCCAGGATGTTGACTCTATTAAGAAGATCGACATAACGGATTTTCTCATTGCGGAAATAGATAGCAATGTTGGTACTCTTGCTATATTGTGCGATATCCTGATAAAGTGTCATAACGGATTGTTCCATATTAGAATTTAAACCCCATAATTAAGAAAACGACCACAAGTACAACTATAATGAGTGGTTGATGTGCTAGATAAATATAGAGGGTGTGTTGCCCGATAAAGCAGAAAGGCTTGAGTAGTACACACCGATTAAGACAAGGCATTTTACTCCTTTTTTGTTTACCGTACAAGAGTTTGCCAAAGGCAATTCCTAGAAAAATGACCCCTGTGTAAGGAAAAATTGGCCACCAATCGACATTTCCTTGGTATCTTCCGACAGCCTCAAACAGCAATGAAAGTGGTTCCTTTGCTAGCCGTTCTAGAGGCAAATCCAGGCATACTTTTACTGGCCATGTCTCAATATATGCTCTATTGATAGGATTAAAACCAGTCCAGAAGAAGATGGCAATGAAGAAGAACAGAACGGAAACTACAAGACAAAAGGTGATGGGAACTTCTTTTTGAAATATCTTTCTGAAGAATAGTTTAATCAGAGCGTATAGAAGGATGGAAAAAGCCATCAAGTGAATGACACCCCAGCCGATAAATAAACTTGTCTGTAAGATATAAGAAGCCGCTAAGGTGACAAGAGAAATTAAGAAGGCGGCTAGCCATAACAATCCCGCTCTTTTCAGATTGTTCCTGGAAAAGACGCTGGAAATACCACAGACAAAGATGAATAAACCACCAAATAACGGGACCAAATAGGTGTGGATGACACCATCCCCAGCTAAGATATCCTGGTTTAAAAACAAGACAAAATCGGCTAGATTTGGATGCGTTTCTAACATCTCATAGCAGTTAGAAAACGAGAAAAGTACATTAGGGAAAATCCAGCAGAAATGAAAAAGGACCACAAGGAAGATTGGTATCCCTCGCAACAAATCGATTTCTGGAATTCTCTTTTGGCTCACCAGGCCTTTGACAAGCACACGTTTTCTGTTCACAGCCATATTATACACGTTTTTATATATATAAAAAGAAAAAGAAAAGCAAAAATCGGAGGTTGAAACACATATGTATACATATTGTGAGTAAAAAGTTGTTTCTTTGTTTTCACTCATGAAAAAGTGCGAAAAATTCGCTGTAATTCATTGTATTCAAGTTTTGGATTTATTATAATTTTAACTAGTGATTAAAAGAAGGTGGCAAAGTTGTGAATAGATTATTTGATAAAGTACCGGAAGACCTCTTTTCTCCGCTCTCCCGTAAATATAAAACGATATACGCATTCTCTCTTGTTTCCCTCTATTACATGCTCAAAATTTATAAAACGGACATCAAAAAGACAGATTATGTCCAGTTTTTACGCTCTCAAGGTGAAGAAATCCTTGAGTTGTTTTCGATTGAGACCGATAGACTGGATGACAAAGGGGAAGATGAACAGGTTGACGTCGAAGCTATCTTGAACCCGGATGACTCTTCTTCGGTCTTAGGCGCCAAGGTCAACTACATCGTCAGAAAGTTAGCCAAGTGCGGCTGGTATATCATCTCCAAGGATCCCAAGACCAAGATTGAGAACATCTTCATCCCTGCCTACTCCATTCAGTTCTTGAAGTTGCTCAATGATTTGACCAGCGACGCTGGTTCTTACTTACCTTTGGTTCATCAGACGTATGCGGAACTGAAGATGGAAGACGAAAAAGAAGACGATTACATGTATCGTTCGCTTTTAAACGCCAAAGCTAACGCCGATGAACTGGAAATGAACGTCACTTTGCTCAGACAGCAGATTCTTGTCTTTGGAAACCGACTCACGCATGTCCTTGACCCAAATGTCGCGTTAAAGCAGCACTTTGATGAATATAGAGTCGATGTCTCGGAAAAGTATTACCATCCGATGAAGACGTTTGACTCTCTTGGCTTATACGCCCAACCGACCATCGCCATTTTAAAGAAGTGGCTCTCGAGTGAGCGTATCATCACACTTTTGGTCAAAGAGGCCAAGACAGAACCGGCAAATCGTAACAAAGAGACCAGCGAAGTCACCACCAATATCATCAAACTGATTTCCAATATCATCGATATCTTCTCCCGCCTCGCTTCCGCCTTTAACGAGATTGATGAAGCTAACGCCAACTACACTGAAGCCGTGCAGAAGAAGGTCAATTACCTTTCCAGCACCGATAAGACGGTCAAAGGTAAGGTCGATCGCATCATTCTTGCTCTGGCAACCGAAATCAAGTCTAACCCCGCTCTTCGTTATGAGGAAATGCCGACGTTAAGCAAAGCCAGCGATTCCTTGTCCTTCTTCCGTCAGGGTTATCTGGATTCTTTCTCCATGCAGATGCCGTTCAAGAGAAAGAGTGTGGAATTTGATGAGGAACCTCTGCCGATGGCCGATGATATCTTCCCTGATGAAGCTATCACCTTCATGACAGATGTTCTTGATAATGAACTGAATCGTTTCTCCGATCGTTCCATTGCGGAATTCATGGAGAGAAATATGGGTACCAAAGAAGAGATGTTGACCACCGATATCACGGTTGTGGATACCGATGAACTCGTCTTGACCATCCTTGGCACCTTAAAAGCGATGCTCGGTCTGATTCCGTTTAAAGCGGAAAAAGTGCAAGATCGCGTTGAATTTGCCGGTTACTACATGCCTTTGTACAAGTTTACGAGGGTCAAACAAAGAAGAGGAGCTAGATAAACATGTTTGTGGAAGAATATGAGAAAATGAGCCGCGGTGATCGTTCGCTCTTCTCCGAAACGGTCAATGACCTGTTATATCAGTGCTATATCGTCAGAAAGAGCTACGATCGTAAAAGCCGTATGTTTAGAGCCGATCCAGGCTATATGTTCATCGAAAGATATTACTCGGTGTTTGAAGAATACTTATCCTACATGGATATGACCTTATCCAAGAATGACGAAGACGGTATCATCTTTGTCACTTCGGGTGCTGAAAGAAATCACTTCCGTATGGATCCGACGACCACTCTTGTCGTCTTTGCCTTGCGTTCCTACTATGAAGGTCAGATTGAAAAGGCCCCAGCTGAGACTGAAGTCTTGATGACCTCTGGTCAGATGATGACCTTGGTTCAGGAACTTGGTTTATCCAATGTCTCTAAGAGACTTTCCAGTCAGACCATCGGTTCTATCTTACGTACCTTAGATGGTTTCAATGTGGTTTCTCGTGCCACCAACTCCTATGGTGATCCTACCTACACTTTCTTCATCATGCCAACCATCCGTTATGTCATCTCCAGTGAAAAGTTAAACGCCTTATACACCTTCCTTACCCGTCCTGAAGAAGAGGAAGATGATCATTCTCCTTCTTTGTTTGATATGCCCGCCAAGGAAAAGATCACCCCAAAGATGGGTATGGACATCCCGGTGGAAGATGAGGGAGGTAACAATTAATGAAAACTCTCCAGAAATTAAGATTGATCAACTGGCATTACTTTGCCAATGTCACCACTGATATTAAAAATATCACCTTCCTTACCGGTCCAAACGGTACTGGTAAGTCAACCATCATCGATGCTTTGCAGATCATCATCTTGGGTACCACCAGACCAGATAACTTCAATAAAGCTGCCAATGAAAAAGGCCGTAGCGGTCGTAATTTAATCTCTTATTTGAGAGGTCAGACCGGCGTCAAGGATGATGGCTCCATCGTCAATTTGAGAAGTGGTAATCCTTTCACCTCCTATATCGCTATTGAAATCTTTGACGACGTGGAAAACAGAACTTTTACCGTCGGTGCCTGTTTTGATGTCGATATCACTGATAAGATCGATAAACACTACTTCTATTTAGATTCCGGCTTCCCGGAAAATGGTTTCTCTAACTCCGACACGGAAAAGGTCAAGAGCAAGGTTCGTCCGATGATGTATCGTGAACTTGCCAGTTATGTCAGAGAAAACTACAAGGTCAATCACTTCCGTTTCTTTGATACGGATGCTGATTATCAGGCTTTCATCAAGGAAGCCTTTGGTAACCTTCCAGATAAGTATTTTGCCTTGTTCAAGAAGGCTGTCTCCTTTGCCCCAATTTCTAATATCTCTTCGTTTATCACCGAATACATCTGTGATGCGGACTTGAATGTCGATATCA
>CACXYG010000048.1:0-8559 GCA_902771745.1 uncultured Erysipelotrichaceae bacterium
TCCACCCTGTTCAATGCCATCTGCGGGACCTTTCTGCTCGACAGCGGACGTGTGCTGCTGGACGGGAACGACATCACCTATATGCCGGAGCACAAGCGCTCCGCCATGATCGGACGCGTGTTTCAGGATCCGATGAAAGGGACAGCGCCGCATATGACCATTGAGGAAAACCTTTCGCTCGCCTATTCCCGCCGCCATGCAAAGCCCCTGAGCTTTGCCCCTTCCCGCCGCCAGACAGCGCTTTTCCGCGAACGTCTTGCCGAGTTCGGCATGGGCCTTGAAGACCGCATGAAGACAAAAGTCGGGCTTCTCTCCGGCGGACAGCGGCAGGCTGTCACCCTGCTCATGTGCACCATTGTCCCGCCCAAACTTCTCCTGCTCGATGAGCATACTGCTGCCCTGGACCCGGCCACGGCCGACAAAGTCATGGCAATCACCCGGAAGGCTGTCGAGGATGATCACCTGACCACCCTGATGATTACCCACAATATGGCCTCCGCACTGTCCACCGGCACAAGAACCATCATGATGGATGAGGGAAACATTCTGCTGGACCTTTCCGGCGAAGAACGGGAACACACTTCCGTGGATGACCTGCTGAAACTGTATGCAGGCAGCAAACACCGGGCGTTTGACAATGACCGGATGATGCTGCAGTAAGCAGTTCATATTTCAGAGTCCCTGTGTGGAAAGCAGGGGCTCTTTTTTGGTCCTCTCTGTAAAACCGCTGCATGCCGGAGACAAAGCGAAGTCCCCGGCGTCATGCATTCGGATGATATGCCGAAATCGAATATCATGATATGAATGATAACCATTGGCATGAAGCATCTGTTCACAAAGTTCATCCTGCCACTTCTTGACTAAGGCTTCCGCTTCACCCTTATGAACTTCATAAGGTTCAACCTGATTTTTCACGCACATCAGCATATCACCATAGATGACAGCGGCTAACGCACGACGAATCAAAGGAAGGGTGATCTTCATACCTGGGTTAGGTTCCAAACCAGAGACGTTGATAGAGACGGTAGGAATAAAACCTAAACCAGCTCTATCTAAGCCTTTACGCAATAGCTTGATATAGTTAGAAGCACGACATCCGCCACCTGTCTGCGAGATCAACAAGGCGACTTTATGAACATCGTAATTACCAGATAAGACAGCGTGAATCAACTGACCACAGCTTAAAATTGCTGGGTAGCACATATCATTCTGAATGTATTTAAGACCGGTCTGAGCAATCTCAGGAGAGGTGGTCGTCAACAACTCTGCATGATAACCATAATGGTTGAAGACTTTGCCAAGCATGGCAAAGTGAATCGGTGCCATCATAGGGAAAAGAAGGGTATATTCCTTTTTCATCTGCTTGGTGAAGATGACACGGCCGGTTTTATCTCTTTTGATTTTAATTGGTTTGTTAGCCATGTTAGATACCTTCCTTTATGTTAGCTTCCTTAGCCGCCTTCTTTTTACGTAAGGCTTCTAATAAGGAACGGATACGGATTTTGACAGTACCAAGATTGGTGACTTCATCAATCTTGACCTGCGTATAGATCTTATCGTGACGTTCCATGATGTCTCTGACTTCATCACCAGTGACAGCATCTACACCACAACCAAAGCTGACCAACTGAATCAATTCCATATCATCGGTCTTAGAAACATAGTTAGCAGCCTTATACATACGAGCATGGAAAGTCCACTGGTTCAAGACTCTGGCGGGATCTGGATCCTTTTCCAGTCTGGCAACGACATCTTCGGAGACAATCGCACAGTTATATTGCAAGATCAACTTGTTGATATCATGGTTGATCAAAGGATCAACATGGTATGGTCGACCAGCTAAGACGATGATGGTCTTACCTTCTTTTCTTGCATCTCTGATGATGTTCATACCATGGCGCTGAACTAACTTCTTATACCAATCATATTCTTTGAATGCTTCCGAAGTTGCTTTCTTGACTTCTTCAAGTTTTAAGCCTTTAAAATACTGAGAAAGCTGTTCATGAACTTTCTTAGCAAAATCTTTTCTCTCATAAAGATCGACATAATCTTTGATGAATAAGACGTCATCATTATGGACCGCCTTCATATTGGCGTCGATAACTTCTGGATAATAAGCGACGACTGGACAGTTATAGTGATTATCCGTATGTGGTTCTTTTAAGTTCCAGGTCATACATGGATAGTAGATGGTCTTAATACCCTTCTTGAGTAAATTCATGACATGGCCGTGCATAAGTTTGGCAGGATAACAGACCGTATCAGAAGGAATGGTCATCTGACCATCTAGATATAACTTCGCACTGGATTTATCCGATAAGACTACCTGGAATCCTAACTGAGTAAAGAAGGTAGACCAGAATGGTGTTAATTCATAGAAGTTAAGACCCATTGGAAAGCCAATTTTACCACGTGGATATTTTGTTTCTTCATCATTGGCATGATCATAAGAACGAAGCAGATGATTCTTAAAAGCATACATATCCAAAGCACCATGAGACTTGGCCTTCTTGGTGACAGGCTTTTCACAACGGTTACCACCGATGAAAGAACGCTTGTCATCAAAGATAGACATGGTCAAATGACACTTGTTATTACATAACGAACAGATATAAGAGATGACCTTACGATGGAAGTGGGATAATTGTTCCTTGGTTAAGATAGAAGACTTATCTAACTTGAGTTCCATGGCATCAAGAGCGGCGCCATAAGCACCCATCAAACCAGCGACATTCGAACGGATGACATTGACATCGAGTTCCTTTTCAAAAGCTCTTAAGACCGCATCATTTAAGAACGTACCACCCTGAACAACAATCTTCTTACCAAGATCATCTGGAGAAGAACAACGGATGACTTTATAAAGAGCGTTCTTGACAACAGAGATGGCCAAACCAGCGGCGATATCATTGACACTCGCACCATCTTTCTGAGCCTGTTTGACGGAAGAGTTCATGAAGACCGTACAACGAGAACCAAGGTTGACTGGACGTTTTGCCTCTAAAGCCATATGGGCAAAATCAGAGATAGAATAACCTAAAGAAGTCGCAAAGGTCTGCAAGAAAGAACCACAGCCAGAAGAACAGGCTTCATTTAAGAAGATATCATCGATGACACCATTCTTGATATGGAAACACTTGATGTCCTGACCACCGATATCGATGATGAACTCAACATCGGGAAGGAAGTGTTTGGCAGCAGCAAAATGCGCCATGGTCTCAACAATACCATGGTCAAACTGGAAGGCGTTCTTGGCTAATTCTTCACCATAACCAGTGGCGGAAGAACCGGCGATATAAGCCTTTTGGTTCATCTTGGAATAAATATCGACCAACATGTCTTTTAATAAGGCGATCGGATCACCTTTATTAGGAACATAGTTGGTATAACGGATGTTGTAATCCTTATCGACAAGGACGCATTTCAAAGTGGTAGAACCAGAATCCACACCAAGATAAAGTGGACCTTCATAATCTTCTAAAGGAAGAACCGCGACCTTGTCTTTGTCATGACGAGTGACAAATTCTTCGTATTCTTCTTTGTTATTGAATAAAGGATCAATATAAGCGAAGTTTTCGTTGTTACGATAATTATTGACCTTATCCATGATGGAATCCAAGTCGATCGGATCATCTTTCTTGGCAAGTAAGGCAGAACCGATAGCGACAAAATATAAGGAGTAATCTGGTAAGACACCTTCGACTTTCAACGTCTTATCAAACGCCTTACGAAGCTCAGACATAAAGGTCAAAGGACCGCCGAGATACATGACATTACCTTTGACTTCTCTGCCTTGGGCAAGACCAGCGATAGTCTGATTGACAACCGCATAGAAGATAGATTCGGCAACGTCTTCTTTTCTCGCACCCTGGTTGAGAAGCGGCTGAACATCCGACTTAGCAAAAACGCCACAGCGAGAAGCGATGGTATAGGTTCTTTCATGCTTTTGAGCTAAAGCGTTGATGTCTTCCACTTTGACATTCAACAAGGATGCCATCTGGTCGATAAAAGCACCCGTACCGCCGGCACAAGTACCATTCATTCTGACCTCAACACCATTGTTGAGGAATAAGATCTTGGCGTCTTCACCGCCAAGTTCGATGATTGAATCAATATCCGGATAGAAACGTTTGGTGGTTTCTCTCGTCGCATAAACTTCCTGATAGAATGGGAATTTACAGCCTTCCGCAATACCCATACCCGCAGAGCCGGTAAAGGCAAGAGGAACCTGTTTGATGCCCTTGAGTGGGCCTTCTTCTAATTTTTGTAAAACCGCAGCAAGCTTTTCGCTGATACGGGAATAATGTCTTTCATAAGAACTGTAGATGATGTTGTCGTTATCATCCAAAACGATAGCTTTGATGGTTGTGGAACCAATATCGATACCAACAGAGATCATTCTCCGTCTCCTTTCTTCTCAGCATCTTGGCTGAGATCAATGACGACACCCTCCGGGGCAGATGCGGTATCGCTAGGTTTGGATGGGACAGAGGTCGAGGTTTGTTGGGCTCTGGTCTGTGAAGTCTGATACGCTTGATAATCCGTTTGTCTTTCCTGAAAGTAAGTCGGAGCGGGAACAAATCCACCTCTGGCTAGAGATTCTTCGCCATGGATATATTCCTTGGAGTTGTAAGTCTGATAAATGGAAGTTCTCATCGGAGCAGGGATAGAAGCAAGGATCATCTCCTGGTTTTCTTCAATGACAACATAGTTATTCATCAAACAGAAATAATTGATATAAACAGCGACGATTAATGCCGAACAGGGAACAATCATCATGATCAAAGGCATGAAGTAGGTGCTACCGGTGGTGATAAAACTTGCTCCATATAAGCCCATACCATAAATCATGGCAAAAAGGACATATAACGGCCAGTTGAGACGGAATTGTTCTTTCAGACGGAAGGTATAAGTGCCTCTACCAAAACTACCTCTGGCAACGCTTCTGGCCTGAGCTGCTGAGATATTCAAATCGATATCCGGTAAGACAATACTGCAGAGATAATGATTGGAAAGATTGTTGGTGATGAAGATGAAAATCGTGATAAATATCGGAATAAAGGCAATAAGACCAACATAGATGGTAAGTGGTCTCGTCAGATGATAACCGTTTTGTAGGATATAGGTATTCAAGTCAACGGGATTGACATTGACATCCGTATATAACTCTAAAAGACGGTCGAATACCGGTTTCGCCTCTAAGAAATTGTTGACGATGTGAGGAATGACCATACCGATAGAACCAGATAATAACAAAAGGGAAGTCAAAGCGAAGACAAGAGAAATAGCAACACCAAAAATACCACCCTTGTTGGACTGGAAGAAGGCTTTATAACCATCACCATAGTTGAATTCTCTTTTACCGATACCGGTCAAGTTATGACGAAGTCTTTTATCGACGGTATAGAACATCGGTAAGATGAAATAAGTCAAAAGAAGGGATACACCATAGGTGTATAACGAGGCCATTAAAAGAACGGCAATCAAAAGAGCAGGTAGCAATAAAAGCACCATATTCTTATAAACCGGTTTATCTAGAGCGCGTTTTCGACGGGCCTGATATCTATCTTTAAATGATTGATTCTGCATTTTTGCATACACAAAAATGTATATAAATATACATTTTCATGAGGTTATTATATGGATTATCCCAAGATAAATCAATTTGAATGCACTAACGTTTTCTGATTTGGGCAATCTTTTCCTGAGCGTCGATTTCGATTTTGTTCTGCTCACTTCTCTTCTTCAGCATGGCAACCAGTTTTTCTGTCTTGTCATGAGAGATTGGGGAAACAGAATCTTTTTCAGCGATTTTAATCGTCTTTTCTAACTCCGTAACAGGTAAGAACCAACTAGTTTGATTCTTCTTAGCAATTCCTTTAGGAACAATCAAAGATGGATTATAAACAACAACGGAAACAAACATCTTATCCGAATGCTGAACATGCAGCACTTCTTCTAATTTCATCACACGATTTTCATTGGCGAGAATCGGGTTTGTGATCTTAACAATTTTATCTTTGCTATAGCATAAGAAGAGATTTGGATCTTCCACATTACCATATAAACCGCCTATTTTACTAAAATCAGAGATGACATAGACGTATTTATCTGCAAAGACAATATGGTCGAACGTTGTTGGTTGATTGTCACCCGAAAGATATAAGACTACATGATTGAGCAAGAGCTGATCTTCTTCCTCAGCATAATACCTCAATACTTTATAGACTCTTTTCGCATGGAAATGTCTTTCCATGAAGTTTTTGATCTTGTCCCAGAAGAGGAAAAAGATAGCAACAAACAAAACGATGACGAGAATAATAAGGACAATCCAACCAAACATCATTTACTCCTTGATACAATCCAAAGCGACCTTGATCATGTTGTTGAAACCAGTCTCTCTTTCATGAGGTGTGGTCTCCGCATGGGTGATCAAACTATCGGAGATGGTCAAAATGGTCAAAGCTTCCTTATGTAACTGAGCAGCGACACAATATAAACCATACGCTTCCATTTCAATGGCAATAACGCCCATCTCAGCCCATGGTTCCCATTCTTCACCATAGAAGTTATCACTAGAGAGAGTGTTACCGACCTGATAAGGGAAACCATACTTTTCACAAGCATCGATGGATTCCTTCATGACAGGATAAGAAGCAACCGCAGAAAAAGTGCCAGGAAGCTTATACTGGTTTGCCCAAGAAGAATTGGTACAGGCACCCATAGCGATGACAATATCAAATAACTTTAAACTTGGGGTTGCAGCACCAGAAGAACCGATACGAATGATTCTATCGACATGATAGACCGTATAAAGTTCATAGGCATATAAAGAAATAGATGGAATACCCATACCAGAACCCATGACAGAAACTCTCTTTCCGTTATAATATCCAGTATAACCTAACATGTTTCTGACGCCGTTGACCTGCTTGACATCGGTCAAGAAATTCTCAGCGATGTACTTGGCTCTTAATGGGTCTCCTGGCATTAAAACTGTTTTTGCAAAGTCGTTGGTTAACGCTTCATTGTGGGGTGTTGGCATAATGTATCCTCCTAAATCGTATTTACGTGATTCAATTTTAGCACGAATAAAGACGACTTTCATTTTGTTTCGTGTCTTTCTTCATTTTGACTATCAAAACCTATCAACAATAAAGTTCCTTCAATATTCTTGTTCTCATCGTCACCAATTGACCATAAGTCAGTCAAAATAAGGAAAGAGACGAAAAAAACATTTTGTATGTATAAAAAGATGGTAGCTTTCGCTACCATCTGATTTGCGTTAGAATCCCGGGCCTCCGCCTTGGTTTCCGCCACCGCCATGATTACCGCCAGAGACGTTGGAGTACAAGTAACTGGAACTGAAATCTAAAGTCGTGCTAGAAGAGCCGACCGTCAAGGTATAAGTGCTACCTTTCTTCAAATCCGCAGAAGAGTAATTCACTGCTGAGAAGGACTTGCTGACCGTATAAGAGAAGCCGTCCGAACAGGTGATCTTCGTACCGCTAGAACCAGAAGCGCTGACTAGAGCTGCGCCTTGGGTTGCGGTAGTGAAATTCACCGCCATATCCGAAGTGCCAATGGCGAGTAAGGTTCCGCCAGTAATAGAAGCCGTGGCATTACTATCACCATAGTCTAAAGCGCCGTTACCAGAAGAGGTTGGGCCTTCGACAATGATATAACCACCCTTGATATATAAGTCGCCGTTGGAATCAAGACCATCACCGGTGGAATTGACATAGACGGTACCACCAGAGATGGTTAACGTACCAGTAGAAGAAGAGAACTGACTGGTTGTCGTAGAGGTCGTATCACTACCACCAGCAGCATTAAAGCCATCATCAGAGGCGGTGACAGAGACCGTACCACCAGAGACGTCGATGGTTGTAGCTTCTAAACCCTCATAGGATTTTGAAACAGTGACTTCACCACCAGAGATGGATAAGGTGGAGTCAGCGTGCACGCCATCATCACTACTCGACAAGGTATAAGTACCATCGGTAATAGAGATAGAGGCACCAGCATGTAAAGCATCATCACTAGAAGAGATGGTGACCGTAGCATCACCAGCATAGATATCACCATCACTCTTGATACCTTTGGTGGATTCACTGCCAACCGACTTGGAAGAACCACCACCAGCGGTGATGTTGACACTACCACCAGCCAAGGTGGCATAGTTATTGACGTCGATACCATCATAAGAAGCCGTGATGGTCAAAGAACCACTATCGATATAGAAGAAGCCTTTATCGGTCTCATCACTTTCCACATGGATACCATCATGACCGGCATTCAAGGTGGTAGTACCACCACCGATTCTGACAGAATCGTTGACATCGAATGCTTTTTCAGTCGCGGTGACAGAAAGGGTGGCACCCGTGATCTTAAGGTCGTTTTTACAAACGATACCATGGATACTTCCTTTGACAGTCAACGTACCAGAACCATTGATGGTCAAATCATCTCTAGCATGAATAGCTCCGTCAATTGTGGCGCTATCATAAGTGACAGAGCTGGTATAGGTGGAAGTGATGGTATTGGTTCCCTTAGCCT
>CACXYG010000048.1:8586-15824 GCA_902771745.1 uncultured Erysipelotrichaceae bacterium
CAAGATAGATGTTACCAGACTTATCACTTTCATTCACCATGATCTGGAGGTTCGTGGAAGAACCACTGACATAATAAGTACCCTTTTTGGAGATAGTTAAGACCGAGGAGGCAAAAGAGCCTCTGGTAGAATCGGAAATAGTAGCGGAAGTGCCATCTAAGGTGATTGTCGCATCATAATCAGATATGGTCTGAGTATCAGCACTGGTAAACGCGGAAGTATCCACACTGACCGTGCTGACAACCGTGCCTGTAGAAGATGAGTTACAGGCAGTTAAACCAGACAATAATCCCAAAGAGATTAAGGTCGTTAATAATTTTTTTCTATTCTTCATCATAGATTCATTCCTCTCGTTCTAATTCTTCCTTAGAGAGATTTGGTTTGTTCAGTATATGGAACAACAGAGATTTCCAAGTTACCATTCTTAGTTCTTAATTCGTCGATCATTTCTTTTTCTTCAGCAGGATTCTTCATGGTGATACGATAGCTTAAACGGAACATAGAACCCATACCCGTGGTCTTGACACCGACCATTTCAACCTTGTTGAGATAATGATCGAAAGTAGTCTTGAAGACATCAGCATATTCTAAAGTCTCAGGGATAGTAACCTTGAGTAACTTTTCTTCGGCAAAGCCTTTGTGGGTGAAGACAGGAAGCATGGTGATACCATCAAAGATGAGAGCCAAAGCGACACCGGCAAGACAACCGATGAAGACATAACCTAAACCGAAAGCGACACCCAAAGCGACAGCCATGAAGAGAAGAATCAATTCATCAGCCTTGGACTGAGCAGAACGGAATCTGACTAAACCTAACGCAACGGCTAAGGTGACGATTCTAGCGGAGACTTCGGTGGTACCACTCAAGAACATCGTGATAAGACCAAAGACCAAAGCGACAACAGCAGGCATCAAAGCCAAAGTGGTGAAGAAGCCTTTAGAGGATCTGACCTTGAAAGAGACGATCCAAGAGAACAAAAGACCGATAACGATGGCAACGCCAACGGCTAAAAGCAAGTATCCGACGGTCACGCTACTTGCGAAAACTGATCCGAAAATATCCATAAATTCATTTACCTTTCTTGCATGGCCTTTAATGCCTGCATCTTATAAGCTGTTCCGTATTTTGAGAAGCTGCCTTTGTAGATTTTGCCTTCGGCTAAGATGGCACTTAGCCACATTGGAACAGCTTCTTGTACTTTGACTTCCAGAATGCCGGAGCCTTCTGGAAGAAGTGAGATACCTTCCATACTGGTCGTGAGATTGAGATCTTTGACGCGGTATCGAGGATTATGGTCGATGGTGAGTCGTAAGTCGCCACCTGGTTCGAAGTAAGCCTGTCTGTCATAGATGATGAGACAAGCGGGAACAAGGTTTTGATAGTAATCTCTGAAGTAGACGATTTCTCTAGCGATTTGGCCATCTGCACAGATTTCACCTTCGCGATCAAAGAATTTCTTGACGGCGGGAATGTTGGACTGAACTCTTCTCTTATAGACGATGCCATAGGCTTTTCGTTTTAATTCCAGATAGACTTTGGAAGTTTCCGTCGCCATTCCATAGGAACGCAATCTGATTTTTTCTTTGAAGGGTGGTTTTTCAATAGACGCTTTGACCAATCGATAATCAGGAGTGTCATAATACAAGGAAACAAAAATCAGCAGGACATACTAATGATTCATCTAATTTCATATGACCCTCAAGTTTTTCTTGCAGATAAGCGATTTGTTGCGCGTTTAGAATGTATTTGAATTCATAACGCTTCATGACAACGATGGGTCCTGCCATAGAGGTTACCTCCTTTCTTTATAATTCTGCTTTGATGACAAATTGTCCTGCTTCACAACGGGCGTTGACTCGACCGCCATGAATCTTCACAATCTCTCTGACAACGGATAAGCCAATACCATTACCTGGGATGTTTTCTTCTTTCGCATTGTATAAGCGATAGAATCTTTCAAAGACCATATCTAATGGGCCTGCTTCTCCGTCAAATTCATTTCTTTCTTCGACTGTCACTCTGCCTTCATTACCCTGAATGACAAGCTTGGCTTTGTTCTTGGTAAATTTCACCGCGTTATCAAGAATTTCATCAAGCATTCTCTTCATCATGGTAACGTCACCAGCAAGGGTGAGGTCATCAGCAACTTCCACTTCTAATTCCTTATTGGCACGACGGAAGATTTCCTGATAGTTCTGTACTTCAGTCTTGGCCATAGCAGAGAAGTCGAAGGTTTCTCTCTTTTCTGGTTCACGTAATTCTTCTAAGACAGCTAAGTCATTCAAGTGAGTGACAATGTTGTCCATGATCTTCACCTGCTTTTCGATCGACTTGCTTGCTTCTGTCTCACCTTGATCAAGCATGTTCGTCTCGTTGTCAGCAGCGATGACCGTAAGTGGTGTCTTCAAATTGAAGGAAGCATCAGCGATAAATCTCTTTTGTTTCTTATCCGCTTCTTCTAATGGTTTGACCAACCCCTTAGAGACGAAGATGAGAATGATGAAGGATAATAAGGTACCGGTCACACCACCGATGATGGAACCCCATAAGACATTGAAGGTTGGCGTCAATTCACGAGCGTAATCAATAACCGTAACGTTGGTGAGGGCAGCGTTATTGACATCCTCATGGATACGATAACGATAAGAGACCTTATACCAACCAGTTTGAGCATTCTGGTTATAAAGTTCGGTCGCCCAGGTAATCGCCGTATCCTGATCAATAGCGGAGATCTTCATGACTTTGACAGTGGCATTGCCAGAAGTATCAAAGCTGACGGTGAAGTATCTCGTAGATGAGGCTGTTTCTGGTGAATCAGGACCAAACCGGCCCGGGCCACCAGGACCGCCACCATTGTTTTCACCTTGCTGTCCCATATCTCCTTGTTGGAATTCATTAGGGTTTTCGGCAATCATCTGTGTAACTCTATCTGCGTCTGAACCGATCATACCGAAGTTGACGAGGTTGATGGTCGTAAGCGTAACAACCAAGAGGGCAAAGACGGAGAGAAGAGCATACAGAATAAATTTTTTTCTTAATTTGTTGATCATTGTTGTTCTGTTCCTTTACTGGTGAGCTCTTTTACCTTATCTAATAAGTCACGAATCATAAACGGCTTGGACATGTAGGCATCAGCGCCATTTTTTATCGCCTGTTGGCGATAATCAAATTCGCTGATTGCGGTAAGGAAGAGGACAGGTGTTTTGTTGTCTTCTTTTCTTATCTTCTCTACCACTTGTAGGCCATTGAGACGAGGCATCATGTAATCCAGCAAAATGCAATCATATTGATTTTGATGAATCTGCTCTAATGCCTGAATGCCATCGTAGGCGATGTCTACTTCATACTTGGTACGTTTCATGACACGTTCCAAAGCGGCAACGAGGTCTCGCTCGTCGTCGGCAATCAGTATCCTCATAAGCGTTCCATCCTTTCTCTCTAAGCAAAAAGGATATGCCCTTTTGCTTTTCACTGCTAAAAGCATACCCAATGCACTTAAATTGAACTTAAAAATGGCAAGCCCATTTATGAGAACTTGCCATTATCGATAACTACAGGTGATCAGATGGTCGTTGTATATCCCGATACTTTGCATAAAGGAATAGACGATCGTGGGACCAAGATACGTAAATCCTCGCCTCTTCAAATCTTTGGATACTTCTTTAGAAAGTTGGGAGATTGTCGGAACTTCTTTCATATTCTTCACTTGATGATCGATGACTTTATTATTGGTAAATGACCAGATATAACGATCAAAGGAAGTAAACTCCTCTTGGATTTTCAAAAACGCTTTGGCGTTATTGATCATCGCATGAATTTTTCCCTTATTCTTAATAATATAAGGATTAGATAAAAGTTCTATCTCTCTCTTCTCATCATATAAGGCGATCATTTCTGGAGATAAGTTATCCAGTGTCCTTCTCATCCCTTCCTCTCTTTTTAATATCAAAGCCCAGGATAAACCAATAGACATCATTTCCATCACCATTACAGCAAAAAGTTCATGATCATCATGAACAACCTTACACCACCTTTCATCGTGGTATTTTTTGCTGTATTTGTCGTGATAAACCCATCCGCAATCATTCTTTTCCATAGGACAATTATACTATTGGTAGCGCTTTTCTTTTACTATAATCTAATAAAATTGTGTTACCCTATTGCATAAATTGTTACTTCCTATAAAATAGGAGGCACAAGCGTTGATGAGGAAGAGTACTCTAAGCTAGCTTGATAGAGAGTTCCGGACGGTGGAAGCGGGACAAGCGAATGTAGACGAACATGGCCTCTGAGCTGAACAGTGAAATATCAGTAGCTGATTCCGGGTATGCCCGTTATAGCAGATGAGTTTAGACGATTGAACTCTGCAAGGTTCTATTAGTGATAATAGAATGAATTAAGGTGGTAACACGGGAATATATAGTCTCGTCCTTAACTAGCAGAAAGTGTTAGTTCAGGACGAGACTTTTTTTATAAAAGTTTCTCCGAACTAAGAAAGGAGAAACATGTCTGAAATTGAAATCAGAAATCTGAGTAAGAGCTTTGACAATCACAAAGTCTTAGATGACATCTCTTTAAACATTGAAAAAGGTGACATCTATGGTGTCTTGGGTTTATCCGGTGCAGGCAAGTCAACATTAGTCAGATGTATCAACGGTTTAGAAACCTTTGATGAAGGAGAAATCCTCTATCGTGGTGAAACGCTCTGTTCACCCAGTGTAAAAATCAGCAGAGCCCATCAAAGAAAGATTGCGATGATCTTTCAGTCTTTCAACTTGCTTCAACAACGTACCGTCTTAAAGAATGTCCAGCTCCCATTAGAACTTGATTCCTCCCTTGTCGAAGAAAGAAAAGAAATCCTTCTTCAGCAGTTACAAGAAGAGAAATCTCAGATCACTGACGTCAACCTCAGAAAAGAAGTAGAAAAGAAATATAAAGAAAAAATCAAAAACATCAAAAAGGATCTCGCTTTAGAAGCCTTAGACAAGGTCGGATTACTGGATAAAGCTAACCAATATCCTTCCCAACTCAGCGGTGGTCAATGTCAAAGAGTCGCCATCGCCAGAGCCTTAGTCTTAAAACCAGAAGTCATTCTTTCTGATGAAGCCACCAGCGCTCTTGACCCAGAGACAACTCTCTCTATTCTCGACTTGTTAAAAGAACTCAACAAGAGTCTTGGCTTAACCATCATCATGATTTCTCATCAGATGAACGCCATCGAATACATCTGTAATAAGGTTGCCATCATCGACAAGGCGAAGATCATTGAAGAAGGCAACATCAGCGATGTCTTCCTCGCTCCAAAAGCCGAGATCAGTAAATCCTTGATCTATGCCAATCATGTTCACACCAAATTATCCAATCATCGTCTGGTAAGAATTCTCTTTGATGGTGATGTCGATGAACCACTACTCTCTAATGTTGTTCAGGACTGTCAGATCACAGTTTCGATTGTCTACGCTGATACCAAAGTCGTGGATAACAAGGCCTATGGTCAGACCATCATCAAACGTCCAAAAGATGAAAAAGATGCCGAAAAACTCTTTAAATATCTCTCTTTGAAGGGCGTCAGATATGAGGAGGTAGAACAATGAGTGCAGCCGATATCTTAAAAGCAACATATGAAACCGTATGGATGGTATTGATCTCTACCGCTCTTGCTTATCTCGTCGGTCTTCCTCTTGGTGTTCTTCTCCATGTCACCGGTAAAACCGGTATTCATAAAAACAGACCGCTCAATTTCATCTTAGGTATCATCGTCAACTTCCTTCGCAGTGTACCTTGCCTGATTCTCACGGTCTTACTGATTCCATTAAATAGATTCATTGTCGGCCGTGGTTCTGGTCAGTGGTACACCATGATTATTCCCCTCTTTGTCTCCTCCTTTGCCTACGTTGCCAGAATCGTCGAACAATCCTTAGCGGATGTCGATGCTGGTGAAGTCGAAGCCGTTCGCTCGCTTGGTGCAAGCGACTGGCAGATCATCAGTAAAGTCATCATCCCTGAAGCCAAGCCATCTCTCTTGATGGGCTTTGCTGTCACTTTGGTCAACATCATCGGTTACACCTCCTTTGCCTATAACATCGGCGCTGGTGGTTTGATCGCCAACATCTGGTCTTTCTATACCAGACACACGGGTGACTTCTTAACTCAGGCTTCCTTCTGGATCTTGATTATTGTCGTTGTCGTCTTAGTGCAGTTAATTCAGGAATTTGGCTTATATCTAGCCAAGAAACTCGATAAAAGGAAAAAAGTAAAATGAAAAATATCAAAGCATTATTAATCAGTGTCGTTTCCCTTGCTGGTCTTGTCTCCTGTGGTGATAACTCTTCTAGTAATGTCATCACCATCGCCGCCAGTGAATCTCCACATGCCTTAGTCTTAGAAAATGCCGTCAAACCTTTATTAAAGGAAAAAGGCTATGACTTAAAAGTTACCATCTTAGACTGGACGCTTCAGAATGATGGTGTCTACAACAATGACTATGACGCCAACTACTTCCAGCATCGTCCCTATTTGCAGCAGTATGACTCCGATTCTGCTACCTATAATGAAGACTACACCTATAAGAAAGTCTTCCCTGCCGCCAACGTTCATTTCGAACCGCTCAGAATCTATGCTGGCAAGTCTGCCGCTGCTGACTTTGCTTCCAAGAAAACCACTGCCACTTATGAAATCTGCTCCGATGTCTCTAATGAAATCAGAGCTTTAGACTTACTTGTCGCTAATGGTGTCTTAGAATCCTATGATACGGATAACGCTGGTAACCCAATCAATCTTCCAAGCAACATCACTCTGATTGATGAGAGTCAGTTAGTTGCTCAGAAGAATGATTATGACTACGCTGTTCTTCCTTGCAACACCGCTTTAACCGGTAACCTTGTTGCAGATACTAGCTTACCAGTCGAATCTGGTGATGTCGCTGACTTAAGAGCCAACGTCATCGCTGCCAATGTCAGCAAGTATGCTTCTGATTCCACCTATAAGACCAAGATCAATGCTCTTGTCGATGCGGTCTTAGATGAAAGTGTTGCCACTTACATCAACAACACCTGGAACAGCGTCATTCTTCCTGTCCAGAAAACCTTATTAAAGTAAGATGAAAAGCTCGATCATCTCTGGTCGAGCTTTTCTTATCTGTTACCTTTCATATTAAATGCGACAAATGACATAGATTCCATCGACACTAATAAGAAACACCTATATTCCAAGAGATGAAACTAGCTTATATCTGATG
>CACXYG010000049.1 GCA_902771745.1 uncultured Erysipelotrichaceae bacterium
GATAGAATTCCATTTATCTTTGTTATCATAATCCCCTTTATCAAAATATAGACACATATCGCCAACAAACATCAGAAAAGAACCAATTAAACCGATCAGAAGAACAATTTGTAGTGTTGTCATATCTTAAACCTCTTAATAGTTAGTTATAACAAACACTATTATAGTCTCAGGGAAATAAAAAGGAAGAACAAACATGAAATATTTCGATATTTTCAAATCTTTTCTAAAAAATGACAACCACGCAGGCTGTCATTTTATCGATATCAGAAGTAGAAGATATCTTCAAACTTCAAGTCAAGGGCAACGGCTAAAAGTAGAGCAAGTTTTGCAGTTGGCTCATATTGGCCGGTCTCGATACTGGAAATCGTGTTTCTCGAGACACCGACAAGTTTTGCCAAATCGGCTTGAGATAGTTTCTTTTGTTTTCGTATCTCGGCTAGATTGTTCTTCAGTTTTAACTCTTCGTTATAAACGAGACCAACTACCAGTTCATGGGTCTTTCTAAGACGGACATACTTGATCAAGAAGGCGGTAGCAGCCATAGCAAATAAAGCCATATTTCCACCGTAATTAATGTGGTGGAATATGAATCCTTCCACAATATCCCAGACGATAATGGTAAAGAGTCCTACGAAATAAGCGATATAAGCACCTCTTCTCTGGGCATCCAAATCGGCAACATCTTTTTCTTTGTTTTCTACTCTTGCCTGTTTTAAGATTTCTTCTTTTGTCATATTGTTTCTCCTTTGCCAAGTCTACTTGGCATCTATATTGTATAACTTGCCAAGTATACTTGTCAACAATGTTTTAGAAAAATTTAAAAATCCCTGATTTCTCAGGGACAATTATCGATAAAATGATATTATTCTTCTATAGGACGCTTAAAGATCAGATAGAATTTTGTTCCCCAGTCATAGGCGGTGTTGGAGACAAGTTCCCACCCTTCTTGTCCAGCTTGAGCAAGAATCTGATCAATCACTTTCAGTTCTTTATCAAATGACTTGTTGGTCATCTTCAGTTTTGGCATGACATTCACAGTTTTATATTCCCATTTCATCTCTTTTCTCTCCTTATAGAGATTATAACACCATTTTCTATCCTAAGTTATTCGTTTTCCGTTGCCTACAAACTGTAAAAACAACAAAAAAGCACTGATTTTACTCAGTGCAATTTTACTAAATGGGGCGGTTAACGAGGTTCGAACTCGCGCGTCTTCGGTTCACAGCCGAATGTGTTAACCACTTCACCATAACCGCCATTTAACTAGCGGGGAAGACCCCGCTAGAAGTAAACATAAGTAGAAATAGATTAGAGCTTTCTGTTGTAGAATTCAATAACCTGAGCTTCATCGATTTCAGAGGTGAGTTCAGATCTTTCTGGTAAACGGACGAAGGTACCTTCGACCTTGTTGGCATCAACAGAAACATAAGCTGGGATAGCTGGCTTGGAATCGATAGCTTCACGAACGATCTTTAAGGACTTAGAAGCATCCTTGAAAGAGATGACATCATTGACAGAAACTAAGTAAGATGGGATATCAACCTTCTTGCCGTTGACAGTGACATGACCATGAGTGACTAACTGTCTGGCCTGTCTTCTGGTGGTGGCGAAACCAAGTCTGTAGACGAGGTTATCAAGTCTGGATTCGAGGATCTGGAATAAAGCTAAACCCGTGCTCTTTTCCTTATCGGCCTTAGCGATCATGAAGAAACGTCTGAACTGCTTTTCAGACATACCATAGGTGAAACGTAACTTCTGTTTTTCAGTTAACTGTTTACCATATTCAGTCTTCTTCTTTGGACGGTCATTGCCGTGGACGCCAGGGACAGTCTGTCTCTTGGCTAATTCTTTGCCATTTCCTAAAACGGAATAGCCTAATCTTCTAGCTTGTCTCCAAGCTGGACCAGTGTAACGCATTTTAAATTCTCCTTTCCGTTACTTCGCATAACGAGATGAGCGTAAGTCCATTTACCCCGGATGAGCGTCGTTCACCTTTATAGCTAGGCTACTGTTGTCAGCGTCATCGGACGGATAACTACTTGCGTGCTACGCAATGCGAAAAATAATATATCAAAGTCGGGCGCTTTATTCAAGTAAAAGTTGCAGTATTTTCCAACAAATACTAAAATCTTAGCGTGAGGCTTACATTATGAAGAAAAACTATGAAAGAATCATCGATGTTGTTTTGGGTATCTTATTTGTCATGTTGGTGTTTGGTTTTGCTCNNGATAATACCTTAGCCGTCTATGGCCAATATCAGGACTTTGCCAATACCATTTTTGTCAATAACAACTTCTTATTAGGTTTTACAGGTAGCAGCATCCTTCTTTGTCTTCTTTATCCTTTATTTGACTTCAAGAACTTCAAGCACGGAAGATTTATCCAGTTCATCATCGGCTTACTTCTTCTTGGTATGTCGATTTATATCTTCATCATCTTAGTTTCTTTAAGACAAGAGGCCTATAGCATTGAAGGCTATTCGACTCAGGTCACCTTCTCCCTATATAAGGAATATAGAGCCTTCTCACTGCAGATCATCTTTGCTCAGTTCTTGCTCAGCATTCATTCTCTTATCCGCAGCCTTCATCATCACTTTACAAAGAAGAAAGTTGATGATTCTGCTTCTTTATAATTAGTAAAAGAAAGTCTATAATATATCAGTTTATTTATAAACAATAAGGAGATTTCTACTTCATGGGTTACGAATTTAAAAATATTGAAGAAAAATGGGAAAAGGTCTGGGAAGAAAACAAGACCTACAAGACCGATGCTTATGACTTTTCTAAGCCAAAGTTCTACATTCTTGATATGTTCCCCTATCCTTCTGCTGTCGGCCTTCATGTCGGCCACGTCGAAGGTTATACCGCTACAGATGCTCTTTCGAGAATGAAGAGAGCCCAGGGTTTTAATGTTCTTCATCCAATCGGTTATGATGCCTTTGGTCTGCCAGCCGAACAGTTTGCTATCAAGAACAACAAGAATCCATCCATCTACACCGATCAGAACATCGATAACTTCCGTACCCAGTTGAAGAGACTTGGTTTCTCTTATGATTGGGATAGAGAAATCAAGACCACCGATCCTGATTATTACAAATGGACCCAGTATATCTTCTTAAAGATGTACGATAAAGGCCTTGCTTATGAAGACTATCGTTTGGTCAACTGGTGTCCGGCTTTAGGTACGGTTCTTGCCAATGAAGAAGTCATCGATGGCAAGTCCGAAAGAGGTGGTTTCCCAGTTGAACGTAGACCGATGAAGCAGTGGGTTTTAAAGATCACTGCCTATGGTGATAAGTTACTTGAAGGTCTTCCGACCATCAACTGGCCAGCGTCCACTTTAACCATGCAGAAGAACTGGATCGGTAGAAGTGAGGGTACTGTCTGTGTCTTTGATGTCAAGAACAGCGACAAGAAGGTTGAAGTCTTCACCACCCGTGCCGATACCTTATTTGGTTGCACCTATGTCGTCTTAGCTCCAGAGCATCCACTGGTCAAAGAATTGACCACTCCTGAATGCCAGGCTGCGGTTGATGAATATCAGAAAGAGGTCGCCTCAAAATCTGACTTAGAAAGAACCGATGGTTCCAAAGAAAAGACCGGTGTCTTCATCGGCTCTTATGCCATCAATCCTATCAACGGTAAAGAAGTCAAGATCTATATCGGCGATTATGTCCTTGCTACCTATGGCAGCGGTGCGGTCATGGCCGTTCCAACTCACGATCAGAGAGATTATGAGTTTGCCGTCAAGCACAACATCGATATGCTTCAGGTCATCGAAGGCGATTGCTCTAAGAGCGCCTATGAGGGTGATGGTAAACACATTAATTCTGATTTTGCCAATGGCATGAACAATCAAGAAGCCAAGAAGGCGATCACCGAAAAGTTGATTGAACTTGGCAAGGGTAGATATCAGGTCAACTTCAAGTTGAGAGACTGGTTATTCTCTCGTCAGAGATACTGGGGCGAACCGATTCCTGTCGTCCATATGGATGATGGTACCACCAAACCAGTTCCATATTCTCAGTTACCTCTCGAATTACCAGAGTTGGATGATTATAAGCCGACGGGTGATGGTCAGCCTCCGCTTTCTAAGGCCACTCAATGGTTGAATACCACACTCGATGGTCAGCACGGCTTAAGAGAAACCAACACCATGCCACAGTGGGCTGGTTCTAGCTGGTATTACGCTCGTTATATCGATCCCCATAATAAAGAAGCCATCGGTGATAAAAAATTACTAGATCACTGGCTTCCTGTCGATGTCTATGTCGGTGGTGCAGAACACGCCGTCTTACATCTCTTATACGCTCGTTTCTGGCACAAGTTCTTACATGATGAAGGAATCTTCTCTTCCAGTGAACCTTTCCAGAAGTTATTCCACCAGGGTTTGATCTTAGGTAGTGATGGTCAAAAGATGTCCAAGTCCTTAGGTAACACCGTCTCTCCTGATGATGTCATTGCGGAATTTGGTGCAGATGCGCTTCGTTTCTATGAAATGTTCAAGGGTCCTGTTGATCAGTCTATGCCTTGGAGCAATGATGGTCCAAGAGCCGCTAAGACCTTCCTTGATAGAGTCTATCGTCTTTATGCCGATGAAAACTATCGTCAGTTATGGTCTGAGGAAGATAACAAGGATTTAGACTTTGTCTATAACGCCACCATCAAGAAGTGCACCGAAGACTTTGAAATCTTACATTTCAACACCGGTCTTGCCCAGATTATGGTTCTTGTCAATGAGTTATATAAGGCCAAGAGCTTACCAAAGAAGATGTTATTAGGTTTGGCTCAGCTTCTTGCTCCCGTTGTTCCTCATCTTGCCGAAGAACTTTATAACTTACTCGGCTTTGAAGGCTTGATCGACTTTGTTGCTTGGCCTAGTGTCAACGAGGCTGCCTTAGACGCTAAACCAGTCGTCTACGCCATTCAGGTCAACGGTAAGTTAAAAGGTACCATCGAGTTCAAGAAGGACGCTTCTGAAGAAGAATTAGAAGACCTTAAGAAACAGGCTTTAGCCTTAGACAGAGTCGTTGCTACTCTAGAAGGTCATGAAGTCAAGAAGATCATCGTTGTTAAAAACAAGATCGTCTCTATCGTTATGAAGTAAAAACAAATGGTTCTCAACAAAATTGTTGAGAACCATTTTTAAATTTCGATAAGAATGTTAGGCCTGAATGGTAAATAGGGTGATATACATCGCGTAGCTAGATTCATCCGCAAGCGTGAAATAGCCATCAATAGAAGCGGTAAAGGTCTTGGAATTACCATCTTCAGCAACCGTCTCAGTTAAGGTAGTTGCAGTTTCACTTGGATGAGCCTCACTACCGACGTATAAGGTAGGAATCCCAGTGACATCCTGGTTGTTATAAGCGACGATCTTACGGTTGATGGTAAAGGTTAAAGTACCCTTCATGGCGATGGTATTAAAGAGATAAGAGGTTTCTTTTCTCATCTGAATGGTATTGGCGTAATCACCACTACCCTGCATGCACTGATGAATGTAATAGGTACCACCATCGCTAGCGGTGATGGTGCTATCTTCAGGATAACCACCTTTTTCGTTGGCTGGGATATCGCTGTAGCTTAATGAATAACTCTTAGCTTCGATGGAACTTTCTTCAGAAGAACTTTCCATAGATTCTTCGACAGAGCTTTCTTCTTGGCTGCTCTCGATAACAGAACTGGTGGAAGAGGCTTCGACAGAAGAGATGACAGAACTGGTTTCTCCACAACCGACAAGAAGTAAACATAACGGCAATAGACTGATAAACTTTTTCATGGTATGGTCCTTTCTAAATCACAATGCTTTCAGGATAGGATGAAAGAATGGTTTTTGCATCCTGTTCTAATGAATGATCTCCAACCAAATGGAAATCAGCATAGCTCAGATAAAGATGATAACGCTCTTGATAGCGATGTTCAATCTTTTCTGGTGTATCGGTGATTGGTTTATCTTTGTTAGGCTTTAATAAGAAGAGAGAACGGTCAAGGAAGAAGACGACACCATTTTGTTTTAATCTGGAGATATTTCTATCTCTTAAGACGGCTCCTGAGCCGACGGAGATAACACAATGTGTATTCAGAGATATCTTAGAGATGATTTGTTCTTCCAGCGCTCTAAATTCCGCAACGCTATGATCAAGGAAGTAATCTTTGATCGGCATTTGGATAAACTTTTCGATTTCTTCATCCGTATCGAAAAATCGGAAGTCAGATAGGGAGGCAATCTTTTTGGCTAAATCGGTCTTACCGGCACTTGGCATACCAATTAAAATGATATTTTCTTTTTGTGTCTCTAGATCTTTGATGATCTTGGGAACGACACTCTCTTCGACTTTGGTATGGGAAAACATCTCATAGGTCTTGATGCCTTGGGAGACAAGCATATATAGACCAGTGGCATATTTGATGCCTCTTTGTTTGGCTTCGGATATGAAAATGGTTCTTAAGGGGTTATAGATGACATCGACAACCGCCTCCACATTGGGAAAATAGAAGAAGTTGACTAAGGATTGTTCGTTATGAGGATACATTCCAATCGGGGTTGTGTTGATGATGACCTGGAATCTTTTTCCTTCTTTCTTTAAATCCGCATAGGAGATACTTCCTGGATGATGAGAGTGACTTGCTTTGGTGATAGACTTGGCTTTTAGTTCCTGTAAGACATGTTCGGCGGTTTTTGAAGTACCACCGGTACCAAGGATGAGACAATCTTTTCCTTCTACTTCCATCTTATGATATATAATCGACCATTTTAAGCCATGATAATCGACATTATAGCCTTTGAGCCTGCCATTCTCATTCATGACGAGATTGACAGCCCCTATGGCTTTTGCCGCTGGGGAAATCTCATCAAGATAAGGAATGATCTTCTCTTTATAAGGAATGGTGACATTGATACCTAAAAAGTCCTTCTTCTTCATGAAGGAGTCGAAGTCTTCTGGTTTTACTTCAAACAACTTAAAAGGATAGGGATGATGAAGATATTTCCCAATCAGATGATGATTCTCAGGCGCAAAAGACTGCGCCAAAGGATAACCGATCAAAGCGTATTCCATATCAAATCAAGCAATCTTATTTATTGGTGGAACCAAAACCACCTTTTCTTTCTCCACTGGCGACATCATCATCAGTCGCAAGATACTTCATGAAGATACCCTGGGCGATTCTATCACCGGCAAGGATTTCCACATCCTTGTCAGAGAAGTTGAATAACGAAACCATGATATGACCATCGTTATCAGGGTTGGAATAATAATCCGCATCGATGACACCAACCGAGTTGGATAAACGGACACCTTTTTTAATAGCCATTGAGGAACGGACAAAGATATATAAGACTTCATCGTCTTCCATACAGGCTTTTAAGCCCGTAGGAAAGGTATGTCTTTCTCCTGGTTTTAAGGTATAGGTTTCTAAGCTTCTTAAATCATATCCGGCGCTTTTGGAAGTCGCACGGACAGGAATGACAACATCTTTTTCTTCAAAGCCTTTGGCAATTTCAAATTTTCTCATAGGTATTCTTATATGTGAGTGATCACATATCCTTTATTCACAAAAATTATTATAACAAAATTGAGCGTTTCTAAAGATATGTTTTGCCAATTTTGGTTATAATAGAAAGGAGGTAAGTACTCTATGTTAGAAAATTTAACCGATAAATTATCAGAAGAAGCTTATGAATTATATAATGAGCAAGAGATCATGGTAGCCCAGATTCTTTTCCCAAAGATTGAAAAGAATCTCTATTGCATCACACACACCTTTGTCGATCCCTCTTTAAGAGGTATGGGTGTAGCGGCTGAACTGGTGGAAAAAGTTATCGAAGTCGCTCGTCTTAACGGCTATCAGATCACAGCCACTTGTTCTTATGCAAGAAGTTACTTTGCTAAAAACCCCAACGATATCTATATCATCAAATCAGATCTTTAAATTAAAAAAGTCGCTCGAAGCGACTTTTTTTAAAAACTTTTATAATACACCTAATTTTTTAAGTTCGTCTCTGGCGGTCTCTTCTTTGTAAAGAAGGGTTGCAAAGCCAAGAGATTTAGCGGCGAGGATGTTATCGATATTATCATCGATGACAAGACATTCCTCGGCCATGAAATCAAACTTCTCAATCAAGAGACGATAGATTCTGATATCCGGTTTTCTCATTTTGACACGATAGGAGACAAGAACACCTTCAAATTCCTGAAAGAAAGGATATTTAGAGGAGATATGTTCATAACCATCTTTGGCATAGTTGGAGATGAGATATAATGGATAACCTTCTTTTTTCAAATCATAAAGGAGGTCTACACCTTTTTGAATCGGTGTATAGGCGTCGAGCAGTTCTTCGGAAAAAAACCTGGTGATTTCTTCTTCGTATTCTTTAGCCAAAGCGACCACAGTCGGAAGAGGATCTTTATAAGTCTGATAAATACCAAGGTCAAACTTATCCCAGATGGGTGCATGATGAATGATATCACGGACTTTTTCTCTTACACTGGTATCGGGATATAACTTCTTGAAGTATTCGTCACCGCTGGCATCGATTAATACACCACCTAAATCGAAGATAATATTTTTGATTTTCATATTTCACCCCATATAAAATGGCTGATATTATATCATACCAGCCACATTTATGTATATTACAGTAAGGATTCTACACAAGCTTTGACCTTTTCCATATCATCGGTTGGTTCAAAGCGAGCGACGACATTTCCGTCTCTAGAGACAACGAATTTGGTGAAGTTCCATTTGATATCAGGATTATTCTTGTAATCCGGATCAATCTTAGCCAGCATCGCATTCATCATATCGGCCATCTTACCTTCGCCAAAGCCTTTAAAGCCCTGTTGCGATTTCAAATAGTGATATAAAGGAAGTTCCAGTTCACCATTGACATGCGCCTTCTTCATCTCATCACACTGGGTGTGATAATAAAGCTGGCAGAAATGATGGACTTCTTCATCGCTTCCTGGGGTCTGATTGGCAAATTGATTACAGGGGATATCTAAGATTTCCAGGCCTTTGGCATGTAACGCTTCATACATGTTTTCCAAGGCTTCGTAATGAGGAGTAAAGCCACATCCGGTGGCAGTGTTGACGATCAAAAGAACTTTTCCTCTAAACTTCTCCAAGGTCACATTGTTGCCGTCACGATCTAAGACAAAATAATCATAAATTGACATGGTAAATTTCTCCTTCTATGATGTCCGTTTACTCTTCTTGTTCTCGTACATTCTCATATCAGCTAAATCGACAAGTTTATCACCAGAGCTGCTCTCATGATAGAAGGAATAACCATAGGAGACATCTAAGTGGGTTACTTTCTTATTATAGCAATCTACCTTCTGAATGACTTTTCGGGCAGCAAGAGTGATCTTTTCAAGTTCTTTTTCATTCGAGGAATCGATGATAGCGATAAATTCATCTCCACCATAACGGGCTAAGAAGCCATTTTCAGAGACGACCTGTTCTAACTTGGTGGCCACTTCCTGTAAAACGGTATCACCCGTTTCATGTCCAAGGTTATCATTGATCTCCTTGAAGTGATCTAAGTCGAACATGATGATGGCAAATTCTTCTTTGGACTGGAGATAGTCTTTCAACTGGGAGAAGAAGTAACGGCGGTTAGGAATGTTGGTAAGATAGTCCAAATCCGCAATGGTTCTCAGCTTTGCCTCAATCTTCCTCTGCATGGTAATATCGTGGAAGGAACCAACAAGACCCACCGTTATACCGTTTTGTTTCATCGGCGATTCTACATAGGAGATATAGTGTTTCTTGCCTCTGTGGATAAAGGAAGTGACACCAGAGACGATTTCCCCATTTTCTAAGATACGTTTTTGGTTAGAGACAATCTGTTCCACTCCTTGTGGAGGGAAGAGTTTCATCTCTCCGATGGTATGACCTAAGAGCTTTTTAGCATTGGGCAATTTAAAGTAGCGCATGAACTCTCTGTTGACACCTAAAAATCTCAGTTCGGTGTTTGTCCAATAGATAGGGAATGCAGTGGTTTCCAAGACTTCTTTCAAGATCAATTGATCAGGAATGGCATGGGTATAGAATTCCTGATTGAGCATCTCAAGATCCTGAAGGTTATAGAAATTGACAAAAGCATAGACATCGCCATCGACAATCGCGCATCTAACAAAACCAGCTAAAGATTGATACTGACCATCTTTCTTTTTACCTCGGCAGGTAAAAGAAACACTCTCTTTAGGATTGGAGACGACTTCGATGGCTTTCTCGATGAGCTCTTCAATATCGTCGGGGTGGAAATGCTGGCGCCAGAAATCATTGGGATCCATAAATTTGGAATCCAGCTCTTTGGTAAAACCGAAAAACTCACCGGCTCTTCTGGAATAATTGAAGAGTCTAAACCATTGATGTTCCACGTCAAGTTTAAAGACAATAGTGATAAAAGGTGATTCTTGGACAAAATCGATGCTCTTATTATCGTTCATACACAAATTCCTTTTAATTATATTTATTTTAGTACACTTTTATCTTATTTTAAAGGATTTTCCAAGAAATATTAGATAGATGTAAAATAAAATAAGTACTGATTTGCACGTAAGGGCTATTCAACGTTTTGAGTTATAATATTAGTGCCATCTATCGATGACTCCTAAACACAGGGAGTTGTTGGTGGATGAACGAAGCCCTGGACTTGGCGGTTCTCTTCGTTCACCCACCAATAGCAGAACCGCCAAAACATGAAAAACAAACCTAA